>WFYB01000189.1 GCA_015490315.1 Sulfurovum sp.
CGTAGTTCTGGACTCTCTCTTTGTTTCCTTCTTTGATTCTTACTGCGACTCTGACTGTGTCACCAGCTCTGAATTCAGGAATGTTTCTGCCTTCGATCTGCTTTTGTTCAAACTGCTCGATGAATTTATTTCTCATGTGTTATACCTTTTTGTATAAGTCTGGTCTAAAAAACTTTGTTTTACACAAAGCCAACCCTCTTTTTAAGTCCGTGATTTTACTATGATTACCCTTTAAAAACTCTGAAATAACTTCATTATCCTGATAATTTAGCGGTTTGGTAAACGAGGGGGCTTCAAGCAGCGCCTCTTCAAAACTCTCGACACTCAATGAGTCACTGTTGCCAAGTACCCCGTCGACATTGCGGCTGATGGCATCACACAGCACCATGCTTGCCAGCTCTCCGCCGGTGAGGATGAAGTCTCCAATAGAGAAGAGTTCGTCCGCATAGGTTTCGATGACACGCTCATCGATCCCTTCGTAGCGGCCGCTGACAAGGATGATATGCTCTTTTTTGGCGAGACGTTTGGCATCGTTTTGTCTAAAGGGTTTGCCAACGGGTGAGAGGAAGATCACATGGGCGTTTTGGGAATGCTTTTTGATCTCATCGAGGGTATCAAAAAGCGGCTGCGGGGTCATCAGCATACCTGCACCGCCGCCGATCATCGGAGCGTCTACTCTGTTAAATTTGTCTTTGGTGTAGTCTCTTGGATTGTAAAAGTCGATCGCGATCTTCTGCTCATCAATCGCACGTGCAAGGATACTCTCGCTGAAGTACCCCTTGACGATGCCCGGGAAGAGTGTCACAAAAGAGAAGCGCATCAGGAAGCCTCTAATATCTCTTTGGCATCCTGGGTATAGACGATCTTCTCATTGACATCGGTTTTGATGATGTAGCGGTCGATGTATGGCAGCAGAAACTGCTTGGGAAGTCCTGCCTCTACCAACGCCTCTGCCGTGTCTATCATAAGATAGTCTGTATCTGCCATACGCTGGATATCCTTGACGCTGCCGAGCAGTTCGTCGGCGTCTCTGACCTCACAGCCGATGACATCAAACCAAAAGTGCTGCCCCTCTTCAAGATTGCAGTTGGCTTTGGTCTGTTCATGTGTTGCAAAGAGTTTGGTGTTGGTCAGCTTTTTGGCAGCATCGATCCCCTCATAGCCGACAAAACGCACAATACCGCGCTTCATATCGACATCAGAGATGGTGAGTTCGCCACGGTTGCTCTGGAAAGTAGCACCCTTTTTGAACTGCTCTGGGAAATCGGTATGGAGGTGGAATTTGAGATCGCCCCAAAGTCCGACGGTACGTCCCACCTGTGCGATATAGAATTTTTCGGGGATATTTTTTTCTGACATCAAAGCCCCTAATTGGCGGCTTTGACATTGACGCGATAGTTCTTGCCGCCTTTTGCTTTACAGCCGGAGATGACTGTCTTGATCGCGTTGATCATTCTGCCTTCTTTGCCGATGAGTTTGCCGATATCTTCGCTGTTTGCAAAGATCGTAATCTCATCAAATCCCTCATCCATCTCGGTGATCTCGACCGAAATGTCTTCAGGATTGTTTACCAAAAGCTTGGTATATGCCAGAAGGAAGTCTGTGACCATCAGGACTATTTCTTGCCTGCAAGTCTTTTGACTGTCGGGCTCATCTGTGCACCGACGCTCAGCCAATAGTTAAGTCTCTCTTCATCGATCGTCAGATCTTTGCTAGGAGATACAGGGTTGTAGTGACCGATAGACTCGATCCAACCACCGTCTCTTCTTTTTCTGCTGTCTGTTACTACGATTCTGTAAAATGGCTTTTTCTTTCTACCCATTCTTGTCATTCTGATCATTGTCATGGTCTGTCCTTTGATTATGCTGTATATTGTTCAAGTACTGACAACTGTCTTTAATGACTAAAACACTCATCAATACTTTTGGAACGCGATTATACCCAAATAACTTTTAACTTTTTATTAAGGGCACCCGGGGTTACTATAGGTGTCCTTAAGCAGAAACAGCATTAACGCGGCATTCCCGGGAATCCGCCGCCGCCTTGCATCTGTTTCATCAGATCCTGCATCTGTTTCATGCCCCCTTTTCCGGAGAGCTTCTTTGCCATCTTTGCAGCATTTTTAAACTGCTTGAGCACACGGTTGACCTGCATCTGATCCAAACCTGCACCCTGTGCAATACGGCGTTTGCGTGTGTTGTTGAGCAGGTCAGGATTTTCACGCTCTTTGGGGGTCATGGAGGCGACCATCGCTTTGATCATCCTGATCTCATCGGAATTCTCCAGATCCATATCGCCGATCTGCTTCGCCATCGCGCCCATCCCAGGGATCATCCCCATGATCGACTTCATCGAGCCCAGCTTCTTCATCTGCTCCATCTGATCAAGGAAATCGTTGAAGTTGAACTGACCCTTTTTGATCTTCTGCGTCATGCGCTTTGCCTCTTTAGGGTCGATCGCCGCTGCAGCTTTCTCTGCGAGAGACTCTACATCCCCTGCCCCCATCAGGCGGCTCACAATTCGATCAGGGATAAACTGCTCGAGATCAGGCATCTTCTCCCCAGCCCCGATAAAGCGTAGCGGTGCACCCACCTGCTGCGAGAGACCAAGCGCCACACCACCCTTGGCATCACCGTCGAATTTGGTAAGGATCACACCTGTGATCCCGATCTTCTCTTTGAAGGTCTGTGCCGTACGTACGGCATCCTGCCCCGTCATCGCATCGGCGACATAGAAGAGCTCATCAGGCTTGGCCACCGCCTTGACCTCGGCAAGCTCCTCCATCAGCTCTTCATCGATCGCCAAACGTCCGGCAGTATCGATCAGTACCACATCGTAGAGCTCTTTTTGGGCTTTTTCCAATCCCTCTTTAACGATCTGTGTCGGTGTAGCTTTCTCATCTGCCACCAGATCAACACCGATCTGCTCGGTGATCTGTCTGAGTTGCTCTACAGCAGCCAGACGCTGAAGATCCGCAGCGATGATGAGCACCTTTTTCTTCTTCTGCTCTTTGAGAAAATAGGCAAGTTTACCGGTCGTTGTCGTTTTACCCGACCCCTGCAGACCGATCATCAGCACAACAGTCGGCGGCTTGGAAGCAAAGGTAAACCCTTTGGGTGCGCCCTCGATTGTGAGAATATCTGTCAGCTTCTCCTGCAGTGCTTTGAGGAAAGTCTCTTTGCCCACACCGTTCTTTTTGGTTTCACGTTCTACATCGCTGATCAGATCTTTGACCACTTTGTGGTGCACATCTGCCTTGAGCAGTGATTTTTTAAGTTCTGCGGTCGCTTTTTTGAGTGCCTTCTCATCATCATGGAAACGGATCTTTCCGATGGCATTCTTAAAACTGTCTGTGAGTGTATCGAACATTGCTACCTCTATATAGAATTGATTACCGCGATTTTACCCTACTTGGGCTTAACGCATCATCAAACACTCTCAGCCTTACGAGGAGCTTTGGCAGCAGCAGAATGTTTGCCAACAGGGCGACTGCCATCACCACCACGGTCAAGAGCCCGAAATAGATCGTCGGTATGAGATTGGAGAGCAGCAGGATAGAGAAGCCGATCATGATCGTCAGGGTTGTATAGAGCATCGCATACCCTACACTCTCATGTGTACGCTCCATCGCCGCAAGGTAGTTTTGATCCTTTTGGTACTCCTCTTTAAAGCGGTGGATATAGTGGATCGTATCATCCACACCAATACCGATCGCAATCGCAGCGATCGTAATGGTCATAATATCCAAAGGGATATGAAACCACCCCATAAACCCGAATACCAGACTGACCGATATCACATTAACCCCCAGTGCAATCAGTGTGAGCTTCAATGATCTGAAGAGCAGCAGGAACATCACAAAGAGGATCGCCAGTGTAAAGCCAAGGGTTTTGATCTGAGAATTGAAGAGTGACTGCAGCATATTGTTATAGAGTACCATCAGGTTAGAGAGTTTCACATCTACCATCTCCCGATCAAGCACACTGCTGTTGAGATCATGTCTGATACGTTTGAGCAGTGCGTCCCTGCGCAGCTTCGGATTGGAGTCTACCACACGTGTAGCGATGCGTACCTGATTTGTATCGACATTGACATAAGGAGAGAGGATCATCTTTCGGTACTTCTCGGGCAGTTTGTTATAAAGCAGCGCCAATGTCAAGCCGTCCAACGCTTCACCGCCGTTGAGCCTTTGACCAATCTCGAGTATCGTAGCCAGAGATTGCACACTGCCAAGCGCATCAAGTCCCTCGAGATAGCGGTGAGCCTTGATCACCTGATCCATCTTCTCTTTGGTAAACCAGTATTGCGCTTCATCTTCCGTCTCTTCGAACTCTTCGTCAAAATCATCCTCATCATCGGCACTCTCTGCAGTCCCATCTGATGCATTTGGCTGTGATTTGAAAGTCAACACGACATCCAGAGGAGTCGTGCCTCCCAGCTTCTCATCAATCACCTTCATCCCCTGATAGATCTCAGTATTTTTCTTGAAATAGTTGATGAAACTGTTCTCAACGATCAGCTGGGATGCGCCGGTCAAGGTGAAAATGAGTGCCAGAAGTGTTACAAAAAAGATCCCTCTCCTGTCTCTAAGCACCTGCTCTTTTGCCCAGTTCACAAAAGAGAAACGCCTGCTCTTCACTCCGCCGGAACCTGCTGCTATCTGACTCTTTGACAGAAGCATCAGCATAGCAGGAAATACCAAAAAAGTGATCAGAAGGGAGAGGAATATCCCTGCACTCATCATCCAGCCCAGATTGATCACCGGCTTGATTTGGGAAAAGACAAGAGACGAGAAACCGGCGATCGTCGTAAGAATAGCGAAAAGCGTCGGTGCCCACTTGCTCTTGACCGTCTCCATAATGATCGCTTCATGTGACCAGTCCGGCTTTTCAATAACAAGTTCACGATAGCGCACGATCAGATGCAAAATGATCGAGAGGGTAATGATCAACTGCAGGGCAATAAAATTGGAAGAGATCACAGTAATCTCCCAGCCGAAAAAGCCCAAAGCACTTGTGATCGCCAAGACAGCCATCGCACTGATCACTACCGGTATCACCACCCAGCGCAACTCTCTAAATACCAGCCAAAGTATCAGCATCAATAGAAGGATCAGTGTCGTACCATAAATCACGAGATCACTCTTGACATAGTGTATGATATCACTGGCGATCATACTCACACCGCCAAGAAAGAGTGTGCCGCTTTGCTTGTATTTTTGCAGTATGGCACGTGTCTGTGCCACATTCTCCTCTTCTGTCTGTCGCATTTTGTCACGGTGCTGTTTAAATCTCTTAGTAACTTCATCAAGCTCTTTTGCTTCTATCGGACTCAGACCGGATTGACGCTTTTTCTTGCGTAGCGTATTGCGTTTGTTGAGAAGCTCTGTATAGCGCTTGTCTTTTTTGAGATTGATCAGTATTGCAGTGGTAGTAAAATCCTTGCTGACAAGACGCCCTTTGTAGAGAGGGTTGGTCAAAAACTCCTTTTTGACCAGTGCCATATCGGGATGTGAATTCTGTAGTGTATGTACTTCATCCACCAGATCTTTCAGTGGCATTGGAGGAGAGAAGAGCAGCGGTACGGTCAGGATCGAATCGACAGACTCGACCAACGGCAGTTTTTCGATTTCACTACTTATCTGAGAGATGGTTTTTCGCGTATCGGCAGAGAGAAGCGGCTGACGCGGTGTGTAAGCAACCACCAGCATGTTCTCCGTATTGAAGTGCTGATTCACCTCTCGGGTAAATGCAAGATCAGGATCATCTTCAAGCAGCAGTGTCTCGGCAGAAGCATCGATCTCGAGCTTGGTCGCATAGTAGCCAAATAGCAATAGAAACAGTGTAACACCCGCAAGGAGATACTTCGGATACGATACGATGATCTTTCGGTACAGGCTATACATTTAGATCGTTTTGATCAACTCGTCAACCGATTTGCGTCTGAGAAAATCTGCAAACTGTTTGCGATAGGTCTGGATCATAC
>WFYB01000190.1 GCA_015490315.1 Sulfurovum sp.
AAAAGAGGATTGCTTAAAAAGCTGAATGACTTCTCGGAACTGGTGATGTTTCAACACTCCATTTTCTCTTTGCCGTTTATCTTTATCGCAATGATTGTTGCATCCTATCACAAGAGCGGCAGTGGCTGGTTCGGGTGGAAGCTGCTGGTGCTTGGGACACTCGCGGCTGTGAGTGCGCGCAACTTTGCGATGGGTGTCAACCGCTATCTTGACAGAGATATTGACAGGCTCAACCCCCGCACCATGCGCAGACCTTCTGTAGACGGGCGGGTAGGCACAGGAGAGATGCTGCTCTTTATTGTTGTCAATGCACTCCTTTTTATCGTGGTCGCCTATCGGATCAATGATCTGGCATTCAAGCTTGCCGTTCCGATCCTTGTTGTGCTGGCTGCCTATACACTCTTCAAGCGTTTTTCGGCTGCGGCGCACCTGATATTGGGAGTCTCTCTTGGGCTGGCACCTATAGCGGGAGAGGTGGCAGTAAGCGGTACGGTATCGCTCTGGTCACTCTATCTTGCCATAGGCGTGATGTTCTGGGTAGCGGGGTTTGATCTGCTCTATTCACTGCAGGATATCGACTTTGACAAGGCACAGGGATTGCACTCCATACCTTCCCGTTTCGGTGCGAAGCGTACCCTCTGGATCGCCAGAGTTTTTCACCTGCTTGCTGTGCTCTTTTGGGCACTCTTTGTAGCGCGTGCCTATCTTGGTGCGGCAGCATGGCTCGCTGTACTTTTTGCAGCGATTATGTTAAGCTATGAACACTATCTGGTCAACAAAGACTTCAGGAAGATAGACCGGGCATTCTTTACGGTCAACGGCTATCTCGGTTTTGTTTTTTTGATCCTGATGATTGTGGAGGTGATGTAGATGCAGACAGCAGATATGGTGGTACTGGCACTTTTGGTGCTGTTGGTGGTTGTTCTTTTTGTTTTGGCGGGCAAGAATAGTAAGCTTGCCAAGGAGAACAGGGTGCTCAAAGAGATCCTCGAGGTCAAAGATGCCACGATCGCCAACCTCGAGGCACAGCGGGTATCGGTGAAGGATGTCATCGACAATTTCGCCTCTACAGATGATGTGATGGCACGTATCCATGAGGGCAAGAGCAGGGAAGAGGTTTCCAAAGAGCTTGGCATTCCGCTGAGCAAGATCGAGCTGATCATCAAGTTTGACAAGATCAAAAAAGAGCAGCTTGCGAAATGACGAGCACCCTTCCTGATGACTGGCGCCCCACTCTCGAGCGTGCCTATGGGAGACTCGAGAGTCGATACCGCCGCTTTTTGGAGGAGGACAAATACTACTTCCCTGACAGAGAGAACTGTTTCAACGCCTTTCGTACACTCCCCAAATCAGAAGTGAAATATATCCTTTTTGGACAGGATCCCTACCCTAGAGCCGAGAGTGCGGGTGGGTATGCCTTTATCGATATGAAGGTCAAGGAGATCTTCTCCTCTACAGGGCTTAGCAAAGCTGTCAACCGCGCGACAAGCCTGCGCAACTTCATCAAAATGGCACTGGTCGCCAGGGGAGATCTCTCACCGGAGGATACCTCCCAGAGCGCCATCGCCGCTATAGACAAAACCCTGCTTATCAATACGATTGACGCACTGCGACAAAATTTTGAACGCGAAGGGGTACTCCTACTCAACACCGCACTCATCTTTACGGAGAAAAAAGCATCCGCAGCACATATCAAGGCATGGAGACCCTTTGTAGAGAGTCTGCTGAGCCAGATGCAATCCCAAGCACCCCAGCTCATCCTTTTTGGCACCCATGCCAAAGCGATCAAAAGAGATTTTGACCTTCAACACTTCAAGACCATAGAGCTCGAACACCCCTACAATCACAGCTTCATCCACAACGAAAAAGCACTGAAACTTTTCGGAGAGATGAAACTGCTTGAAAAATAAAGCTTTTTTCGCTACAATTCGCTCACCAAATATCGCAGTAACTTCACAAGTGCACTCTTAGCTTAGCTGGATAGAGCATCGGTTTGCGGTACCGAAGGTCACAGGTTCGAATCCTGTAGAGTGTACCACTTCTCTTTATTCAAGCACACTTTTCACGCGTTTTCGATCGACATACCTGATGTATGCCTCACTCAAAGCATGCAAAAATTGTACCTGACTAAAGAGAAGCCTTTAGCTTTTTGTTATTTGATGTACCTGATGAATTAGAAATTAGAATGGATTCTTAAGAATTTCTTTATGAAAGGTATGCAAAATTACTACCTACTACCTACTACCTACTACCTACTACCTACTACCTACTACCTACTACCTACTACCTACCTTCCCAATCCAGTCCTAATTAGAGTTATATTATAATGGGATAATTCAAAAGAGGGAGTGTGTCATGGATATTCTGCTGATCAATGCCAATCCTGTGGTCTCGCGTCTGATGGCTTTATGTACACGTGACGCAGTATATCAGCTCGAAGAGATTTCGAGTGCTTCACAGGCACAGAAAGAGCATTATGATATTGTCTTTGTCGATGACGGCTCCTATACGGTGGTGACTGAGGGTTTTGTCAATGGGCTGGATGCTTCCAAAAAGATCTTTCTCTCATCATCAATGCATGAGATCCCCGGGTTTGACAGGGTCATACGCAAACCTTTTTTGCCGTCGCAGATCATCGAAGTACTTGAGGGGAAGGAGCATGAGGGGATGCAAGAGAGTGAAGGAGTGATACCAGAGCCGGAAAAAGCGGCGGAGTCCATAGAGGCGCGTGATGAAGGTGGCGATGAAGCGTGTGCTTCTGAAGAGACAGAGGGGATGGATATCGAGAGCGAGACAGCTACGGCAGAGGATCCTTCCGGATTGACATTTGAAGAGCTGGATGGTCTTCCGGAGAGCATCGGTGAAGAGGCACCATCGATCTTTCCTTTGACTGCGCAAGAGGAGAGCGAAGTGTCCGTGGAAGAGAATACGTCGGAAAGTGAGGATCTCTCAGAGGCAGAGGATGATGCCGAAGTGCTTGCAGAACCGACGGATGCCGTACTTGACAGTATGGAGATCGAGAAGATCAAAGAACTTCTCAAAATGGACGAAGAAGAGCAGGCAGAGAGTGATCTCTCCTCGCCGGAGGCACTTACTCCCGAAGAGTACGAAGCACGCAAGGTAGAAGTGATCAAAGAAGATCTGATTGCTCAGGGGCTTGAGATCGTAGATGAGGAGACGTTTGTCGAAGAGTTGGGGGTTGAGGAAGAAGCGCCGATGAGACAAAAGAGCAAGAAGAAGTCAAAAAAGAGTAAAAAACTTACACTTGAAGAGCTTGAAAAGCTTGAGATGATGTTTGCCTATACGATTCGTAAGACCAAACCCAAAAAACTGCGTCAACTTCTCAAAGGCGAGAAGGTCAAATTGAAACTCAAGGATCCTCTCTGATGCAAAAAGGAGCTATACTGGTACTCTC
>WFYB01000191.1 GCA_015490315.1 Sulfurovum sp.
ATTGCCAAAGACCCCGATATCGATCTCGAGGCGCTGCTGCGTGTTTAGCCAAAACGGTCTCTCTCTCGATCAGGCACCCCCGATCAGTGTCGTCTTTCGCTTCTTTGCGCTTGGCGCACTCTTTGGGCTGCTTGGCGGTGGACTTGTGCTCTACTATCAGAGCGCTATCTTCGATGCTGCTTCTTCTGCGGCACTGACCCTGACACATACCTTTACACTCGGTATCATGCTCTCTTTTATGTTCGCTGCTCTCTTTCAGATGCTACCTGTCATTGCCGGTGTCAAGCTCACCGCACCCGTTTCCACTGCAAACTTTCTGCTCTACCCTTTTGCGGTAGGAGTGCTCCTGCTGCTTGCAGCCTTTAATATGTCGCAGCAGAGCTGGCTCTTTGGTGCCGCCTCACTGCTGCTTGTCCCCTCACTGCTCTGGATCACCCTCCTCATGCTCAGCAAACTTGTCAGACTCCGTGATCACAGCAGCTCCTCCAAAGGCATGCTCATCGCTCTATTGGCATTGGGTATTGTCGTCATCCTCGCATTTTATATGACACTGAGTCTCGCCGGATATCTTGAAGGAAGCTACTATCCTGAAGTGAGAACCGCACACTATTCGATGGGGCTTTTCGGCTGGATAGCCCTGCTGATCATCTCTATCTCTTTTCAGGTGATCGAGATGTTCTATGTTACTCCGCCCTATCCAAAACTTGTCAGCCGCTATCTGCCGTTGACACTTTTTGGACTGCTCTTTGTCACTACAGTTGCTGCCTTTTGGGTGCCGCAGTTATGGATCCTCTCGCACATACTGACCGCTCTGCTGCTTGTGGGCTATGCAGTGTTGACACTCCGCCGCTTAAGTCAGCGTAAGCGACCACTTGCTGATGCGACCGTCTGGTTTTGGCGTCTGGGGTTGTCGATGCTGCTGCTTGCCATGACAACCATGGTCGTTTACAAGTTGACGGGGATCGCTCTCTTTGGCAATCTTACAGAGATATTTTACCCCGCCTTTGCACTGAGTATCGTCTTTGCGATGTTTTACAAGATCATCCCCTTCCTGACATGGTTCCATCTCAATGCTCAAGGCTATTTCACCGCCCCTATGATGCATGAGGTCATCCATCCCAAAACCGCCATGAAACACCTTTACATCCATTTGACAACGGTTGTCACTTTTCTCTTGGCTCTCTTCTTTGCGCCGCTTCTCTTTGTCGCAGCTCTCTTGACAATGCTCTCTTTTGGATGGATGCTCTGGCAGATTGTACATGCGTGGAGACTCTATAGACACACAGGAAACGGGAGAGAGATTTGAAATGACCGATATCGAAGGCTAAGGGCTAAGCCTCTTTTTCTGCCAACAGTTCCCGTACCACTTTACGATCATCAAACGGATGCTTAACCCCTTTGATCTCCTGATACTCTTCGTCACCCTTACCAAGGATCAGAAGCACTTCGTTAGGCTCCAGCGCATCAAGTGCCATCTTGATAGCCAGTCGTCTGTCGGGGCAGGCTGTGACATTTTCTTTGCCGCGCAGTCCCACCAGAATATCTTCGAGGATCTGCTCCGGAACTTCGTCGCGTGGGTTGTCTGATGTGACATAGATCTTTTTGGCGTAGCGTCCTGCCACGGCACCCATACGCGGACGCTTCTGCTTGTCACGGTTGCCGCCTGCACCAAAGACCACAACCAGATCACGATCCTTCATCGCCTCAAGTACCACATGCATCCCGTCATCGGTATGGGCAAAGTCTACGATCACCAGCGGATCACGGCTTACCACTTCCATCCGCCCGGAGACCCCAGCGAAATACTCTACTACTTCACAAATTTCACCGATAGGACGCTTGGTAAGCATCTGTACCGCACCGATCGCTGCCATGAGATTGAAGAGATTAAAGAGTCCAACCATTGGGGAGTGAAAAGTCGCCTCAGCTTGTAGATGCTTGATCCCTGCAGTGATCCCGTCAAGAAGGGAGAATGCCTGTACCTTGAAGGTCGCAGGCTCATCAACACCGTAACTTTGTGCACCGATAGGGTTGTAGGTAATGTTGCGGATATCGTCTTTGTTGAGGAGTTTAGGTGTTTCATCGGCAAAAAAGAGGCTCTTTACACGGCGGTACTCCTCTACCGTACCATGGTAGTCGAGGTGATCACTCGTGACATTGGTATGCACCTTCAGTGCAAAAGTGATCCCCTCTATACGCTGCTGATCGATCGCATGGGAGCTGACTTCCATGACAAAATACTCTGCACCTTTTTGGGCAGCCTGCTTCATATTGTGCAGGGTCTCGAGTATCGATGGGGTGGTCATGCTCTTCTCTTCAAGTCTTTCATCGTTAGCGAAAAGTCCGCGTGTCCCCTGCAGTGCTGCCTTCTCTCCCAAATCAAGCAAAAAGGAGTAGATCGCTGCAGTGACTGTCGTCTTGCCGTTGGTGCCGGTCACGCCGACCACTTTCATCTTGTCCAGATCCCATAGCGAGATCAATGTCTGCGCGTCTATATACTCCGGTTTACTCTCCAAAGCATCATAGTAACGGCTGTTTTGGTAGGTTTTGAGAAAGAGGGTCTCTTCGTCGATCTTGCCGGTATTGTCTGTGATGAAGGCGTATCCCTTCTGATCGAAGGGGAGTTTCACTGTTTTGCACCTTTGACGACACTGTAGAGTGTCAATACATCCTGATCATCCCCAAAGAGGCTTGCCGTCGCATCGAGGTAGTTCAGTGCCATCTCATCAAAGCCCTCTTCTGAGAGTCTGGTCACAAAGTCGATAAATTCATCTTTGTTGGTGATCACCACTTTGGTCGAGAACATGATATCCTCAAACGCACGCTTGAAACTCCCTTTGCTTTCGATCAGTTCGAGAAAATCGCTGTAGCGGATCCCCTCGCCATATTCGACCTGCTCTTCAACAGGGTCAAGCAGCTCTTTGAGCCTCTCCTGCGAATAGGAGAGCGTATTCATGATACTGTCGATGATCTCTACTGCATTGCCCTGCTGATATTTGATCGCCTGATAATAATCGAAGAGTGCCTGTGCCTCCTCTTCGTTCTCGGTACCGAGGTCACTCAGATAGACACCTACTTTCGCCTCTTCAAGTGTCGGATACTCTTTTAGGATCAGAGCATAGGAGCGCAATGCATCCTGATAGTCCCCCTCGAGGAACTTTGATTCTGCTCTTTCCAGTAAAACTTCCTGACTGACTTTGCTCATTTTACCCCAACTGTTCCAGTTTGTCTTCAAATCCGGCAGGCACATTTACCACCGTCAGTTCCGGGTGGATCAGTGTCTGCATCTGTTTCTCTACACCGAATTTCAATGTAGTATTGCTGCTCGAGCATCCTACACATGCACCCTGAAGCTGCACATAGACTTTGCCGTCTTTGATACCGATAAGTTGAATATCACCACCGTCAAGCTTGATAGACGGTCTGACCTTTTCGATCACATTCATCACTGCAGGTTCCAACTCTTCATCTGTAAACGGAATCAATGATTCTCCTTTTTTTCGCTTGTTAACTTAATTTATTATAACAAAAACCGAGTAAAGCTTTTGTGTACTCAAGCGTGTTATACACTAAAAGTGTTATTTTGTCAATAATTTGTAAGGATTTTAGATATTTTGTAGAAAGTATGTATTCAAGGCAGTGCCTTGAAATACGAAGCTGCGCAAGCGCCGATCGAACCTATACCAGTTCGATGATCGCCATAGGTGCTGCATCACCTCTTCTTGTACGTGTTTTGATGATACGGGTATACCCGCCTTTTCTCTCTTTGTACTCAGGTGCGATCTCAGTCACGATCTTGTTTGTGCACTCTTTGTCCTGAAGCATTGCAAAGACCGCTCTATGCGCATTTGAATCACCCGCTTGTGCTTTGGTGATCAATTTTTCATAGTAGCTTCTCAGCTCTTTTGCTTTTGGCAGTGTCGTTTCGATTCTACCCTCTTTTGTCAAAGCGATAGAGAGGTTTTTAAGCAGTGCAGCTCTGTGAGCCGATGTTCTGCTTAGTTTACGATAACCATGCTTATGTCTCATCTTATATCCTTTATCTTCTTGGCAGCTTAGGCTTTAAGCTGCTCTATTTTTTTGACAAGATTTGCTCTTGTTGTATCTGCAAGTTCGTAGTCCGAACCAAATCCGTGCTCTACCAGACATTCACTGATCTCATCGAGTGATTTCTTGCCGAGATTCTTGATGTTTTTGATCTCATTTTCGCTCATGAGTACCAGCTCACCGAGATACTTGATACCAGCTCTGTCAAGTGAGTTGAATGATCTCGCACTCAGTCCCAGAGAGTCTACAGTCACAAGGAACGGCTTGAGTTCGCTGTCATCAGCACCCTTTTTGACCGGCGTTGCAGAGATATCTACATCCAATACACCATTAAAGACCGAAAGCTGCTTGTTCATCACTTCCAGCGCATTGGTAAAGGCTTCTACCGGACCGATCTGTGCATCCGTTTCGATATCAAATGTGATCTTTTCGAAATTCGGATTGTCTTCTACGAGTACAGGCTCGATCTTGTAGTTGGCTTTTCTGACCGGCGTAAAGAAAGCATCGAGTGCGATCGCATCCGGATCAACTTCATCTCTGAGCTCTTCACTCGGTACATATCCGATACCTTTGGCAATGACTACGGTAAAGTTCAGCTCAGCATCTTCGTTGAGTGTTGCAAGAGGAAGATCTCCGTTGACAACTTCGATCTGATCGTTGTTGAGATCCTGGGCTGTGACATCTTTGTGTCCGGAGAAAGCGTATTTGACTTCAACTCTGTCACTTTCGTCCTTGATTTTGAAACGAATATTTTTCAGGTTGATGATAAATACCGCAACATCTTCGTGCATACCTCTGATCGTGTCAAACTCATGTGCAGCACCTTCGATCTTCACAGAAATAGGTGCATACCCGATCGATGATCCGAGGATCAGTCTACGCAGCGGGTGCGCAAGTGTAACAGCATAACCGCTTTCAAAAGGATAGGCGACGATCTCAGCACGGTTTGCGCTGATCTCGTTGACTTCTACCTCTGTCGGCATAAATGGTGCAACTTTAATTTTTCTCATTAGCTAGCCTTTGACTGTGAATTATTTAGAGTAAAGCTCGACGATTAGACGCTCTTCAACCGGGATTGCGATCTCTTCTCTTTCTGGGATTCTTGTAAAGATTCCGAAAAGCTTCTCTTTGTCCACATCGACCCACTCGACCATACCGGTCTGGTTTGTCAATTCGACAGCTCTGAGGATCTGAGGATTTGTTTTGCTCTTCTCTCTAATTTCAATTTTTTGACCGGCTTTGACTCTCACTGAAGGGATATCGACTCTTTTCCCGTCAACAAGAATATGCCCGTGGTTTACCAGCTGTCTTGCAAACGCTCTCGTCGTTGCAAAGCCCATTCTGTAAACAACATTGTCAAGTCTCTGCTCGAGAAGCTGGATCAGGATCTCCCCTGTATTCCCTTCTCTTCTGTTCGCTTCTTGGAAGAGTGCACGGAACTGCTTTTCGCTCACACCGTACATAAACTTCGCTTTCTGCTTCTCTCTGAGCTGAAGACCGTATTCACTGATCTTCGTTCTTCTCTGTCCGTGCTGTCCCGGTGCATATGGTCTCTTCTCCAATGCACTTTTTCCGGCGAGTCTTCTCTCACCTTTCAATCCAAGATCAACACCAAGTCTTCTTTCTAGTTTTTCAACTGGACCTCTATATCTTGCCATTTCTATACCTTTTACTATATATTCTTACTATACAAAAAACACTGCTTCGGCGGTTTGATCCGCTGTGCAATGCATGCCACTGATGCTCAATAGTAACAATTGTTACGTATTACACTCTTCTCTTTTTCGGAGGTCTACATCCATTGTGTGGAAGCGGTGTAATATCTTTCAAGAATGTTACTCTGATACCTTCAGTCGCGCCTACAGATTTGACTGCAGTATCTCTACCTGAACCAGGTCCCTGTACTTTGATACCGACCTCTTTGATACCGTGCTCTTTCGCCTTGTTCATAGCGTCCGCTACTGCTTCCGCCGCGGCAAAAGGAGTTGACTTCTTAGAACCTTTGAACCCGAGTGAACCCGCACTGCTCCATGCGATGACATTACCCATCTCATCTGTAACAGTGATCACTGTGTTGTTAAAAGTTGCAGCGATATACACTACACCTTTTGCGATATTCTTTTTTGCTTTTTTCTTAGCCATACTTCGCTACTCCTTACGCTGCGCCGACAGTTTTACGCTTACCTTTTCTGGTACGCGCGTTTGTCTTCGTTTTTTGTCCACGAACAGGAAGTCCTCTTCTGTGTCTCAGTCCTCTATAGTTACCCAGATCCATCAACGCTTTGATGTCAAGAGTGACTTTCTTTCTGAGATCTCCCTCAACCGTATAGTGCTCTTGAATGTCGTTACGGATCAGTGCAGCTTCCGCATCGGTAAGCTCATGCACTCTTTTGTCGTAGCTGATGCCTGTTCTGTCAAGAATCTCTCTTGAACGTGTCAAGCCAATCCCGTAGATGTAAGTAAGTGCATACTCCATTCTCTTCTTCTGTGGTAAATCAACACCTGCAATACGTGCCATGTTTATCCTTGTCTCTGTTTATGTTTTGGATTTTTACAAATCACGCGTACGATACCCTTGCGCTTGATGATCTTGCAATCATCGCACATTTTTTTAACTGATGGTCTAACCTTCATTGGTGACTCCTAAAAATTTTTGCACCTCGGTATTGCTACCTTCTGTTTGCGTGGATAGACGATGTTTTCTATCCAATCCTCGAGTAATCGGTGCGCATTAATCAAAGATTCTTCGCGCAGTTTCCCAAAGCCTATAGCAATAGGGAGGAGGATTATACCGAAATATTTCTTGAACTTTTCTGAGAGAGGGTTGTTTTGTGTAGGGGTGTGGGACACACCTTTGCAAAGATTGCATATGCGGTGCGTTGTCACGCACCCTGCGGTTTTATTTGTATCTAAACGTGATACGGCCTTTGTCAAGGCTGTATGGTGTAAGCTCCACTTTTACTTTGTCTCCGGGGAGGATCTTGATATAGTGCATACGCATCTTACCTGCGATATGACACAGGACCACGTGTCCGTTGTCCAGTTCTACTCTGAATGTTGCGTTTGGCAACGCTTCCACTACCTTACCGTCGATTTCGATTACATCATCTTTTGCCATGCTCTTCCTTTTTGTGCATATTCTCTGTTATAGGGACAAACTGTGAATCTATCGTGAAGCCTTACGCTTCAGTCAGGATCACCGCTTTGCCATCTACCACCGCTACCTGGTGCTCATAGTGCGCCGTACGCATCTGATCTTCGCTGATCACAGACCATCTGTCCTCAAGGAGCACAGGAGTGCCGCTTTTTTGGCAGACCATAGGCTCCAGACAGAATACCATACCGTTTTTGATCTTGGGTCCCTGATTGGGTTTGCCTTCAAGATAGTTGGGGATATTGGGTTCGTCATGCGGTTTGGTACCGATACCGTGTCCGCAGTAGTCACGCAGCGGTACAAATCCGGCCTGGGTAATGTAATCTTCAAGAACCTTGGTCAGCTCCTTGAAGCGCATCCCCTCCTTGATGGAGTCGATCGCATGATAGAGTGCCCCTCTGGAGCAGTCGATCAGCGCCTGATCCTCCGCAGAGATCCCACCAATTCCCATCGTGATCGCCGCGTCCCCATAATATCCGTCAAGTTTTGTACCGATATCAAGCCCCAGAAGATCCCCCTCTTTGATAACTGTATCGTCAGGAACACCATGTATGCAGACTTCATTGAGTGAGGTACAGACCGAACCGGTGAAACCATAAAGTCCTTTGAATGAGGGCTCTGCACCCTGTTCACGGATATAGGCTTCACCCATCGCATCGATCTCTTTAAGTGTCATACCGGGTTTTACTGTGTTTTGGAGGTATTGTAGTGTTTTCCCTACGATCTCGCCCGCTCTTTTGAGCTTGGCGATCTCATCGGGTTTTCGAATAGCAATAGCCATTATAGACCTACATTGCCCAGAGTGTCATATTGGCTCATGGTGCGGTGTGCTTCGATCTTTCTCATCGTATCAAGGGCAACCTGTACGATGATCAGTACCGAGACACCCCCGAAATAGAAGCTTGCTCCCATCTTGCTGATCAGCAAGAAAGGTACCGTCGAAACAATAGCCAGATAGAGTGCGCCTGCACCCGTTAGTCTGCTCGCTACCTCATTGAGGAACTCTTTGGTCTGTTCGCCGGGTCTTACACCCGGGATGAAACCGCCCTGTCTCTTGAGGTTGTCTGCAATATCTTTCGCATTGAATGCGATCGATGCGTAGAAGAAAGCAAAGAACATAACCAGTACAAATGTCGCTACATTAAAGAGTACGCCACCCGGTGCCAAAGCATCAGCGATCGCAGTTACCCAGGGGTTGCTACTTGCCTGCAGCACAGTCAGTGGAAACATCAATACCGCTGAAGCGAAGATCGGGGGAATAACCCCTGAAAGGTTCACTTTGATCGGAATATAGTTCATCACTCTTTTGTTCTGGTTCTGCATGATCGTTTTTCTCGAATAGGAGATAGGGATCCGTCGTTCACCAAGTTCTACATAGATGATGAAGAGTGTCGTCGCAATCATAATCGCCAAAATACCAAGCACCACAAGGAAGTTCATCTCACCGGCATTGACAGCACGGATCGTGTTGCCGATCGCTGCTGGAAGCCCTGAGACGATACCGGCGAAGATGATCAGCGAGATACCGTTGCCGATACCTTTCTGCGTAATCTGCTCACCGATCCACATCAACAGCATGGTTCCTGTAAGCATGGAGAATGTGGTCAACACCGTGAAAGTGACCGGATCAATCATCACTGCACTCTCACCTGCGCGCCCTGTCATACTCTGCAGCCCCATAGAGACACCGATCGCCTGTACAACAGTAATGAAAATCGTAAAATAACGGATAATCTGCATATATTTCTGCATACCATCACGCTCTTTTTTCATTTGACCAAGTGCCGGGAAAGTCGCTGCGAGAAGTTCCATGACGATGGAAGCTGTAATGTAGGGCATAATACCGAGGGAGATGATACTCAAACGAGAAACCGCGTTTCCAGAGAACATATTCATCATCCCAAGAGCGTTGTTTGAATTGGTATCAAAGAACTCTTTGATCACATTCAAGTCAACACCCGGTGTAGGAATGTAGGCTAAAACTCTGTACGCAAAAAGAAATCCCAATGTAATCAGGATTTTCTGAGTTAAAGCGTTATTCATGATTATTTTCCGCTTGTTGTAACTGCGTCATCTTTGATCTTGGATGCCAACTCTTTGGCACCGACACCGATCAATTTCACTTTGGTTACAGTCTTTTTGAGCTTGTGCACAGAGTTGATGCTCTCAAGTGTGATCTCATCTAGCTCTGCAACCGCTTTGATCTTCTCTACATTGATTACATAAGGTTTCTCAACTTTTGAAGTGAATCCTATCTTAGGCAATCTCTTGTAGAGTGGCATCTGTCCACCCTCGAAACCTCTTTTTTTGCTGTAACCTGATCTTGCTTTCTGACCTTTGTTACCGCGTCCTGCTGTCTTACCTGTGCCTGATCCTTGACCGCGGCCTACTCTCTTTCTGTTACGAGTAGATCCCGGTGCAGGCTGTAAATTATGTAGACCCATACTTTACCCCTTACGCTTTGATTCTGGTAAGTGCTTGAATCGCACATCTTACCAGGTTATTTGGGTTATTAGAACCGATTGATTTGCAGAGTACATCCTGAACGCCTGCAAGTTCGAGTACCGGACGTGCCGCACCGCCGGCGATCACACCTGTACCCTCAGATGCAGGTCTGAGTACGATTCTGCTGGCATTGAATTTGTGCTCAATGTCGTGTGCAATCGTAGTACCTTTGATGTTGACTTTCACAAGGTTTTTGTGAGCGTCATCTACCGCTTTTTTGATCGCATCAGGTACCTCTTTGGCTTTACCAAATCCGTATCCGACTGTCCCTTTTTTGTCACCGATGACAACAAGTGCGGTAAATCTGAATCTTCTACCACCCTTGACAACTTTGGTAACACGACCGATGTTAACGATTACTTCTTCAAATTCATTTTCAATTTCATTATTTTCCATCATGCTTCCTTATAACTTGATTCCGGCTTCTCTGAGCGCATCAGCAAATGCAGCAACTACACCGTGGTAAAGGTAACCGTTTCTGTCAAAGACAACAGTTTCGATATTTTTAGAAGCAAGGTTCTTTGCCATTTCGGCAGCCAGTTTCTTGACATCTTCTCTGTTGGATTTGAGTCCAAGTTTTCTACCGTCAACTGCCGCAAGTGTAGCACCTGCATTGTCATCGATCGCCTGCGCGTAGAAGTACTTGTTGGACTTGTAGACAGAAAGTCTCGGAAGTTCAGCGGTTCCGAAGATCTTTCCTCTGACTCTTGCTTTTCTCTGTGCACGAAGCTTGTTTTTTCTTTTTTGAATACTTTTTAACATACTACCGCTCCTTACTTACCAGCTGCTTTACCAGCTTTTCTGATGATCACTTCATCAGTATACTTCACGCCTTTGCCTTTGTACGGCTCTGGTGGTCTGAAGCTTCTGATCTCAGCTGCTGCCTGACCGACTTGTTGCTTGTCTGTACCCTTGATAGTGATAATATTCTTATCCACTTTCACTTCAAGCCCTTCAGGGATCTCAAAGTTGACAGGGTGAGAGAAACCGAGCTGAAGTACAAGTGTTTTGCCTTCGACTGCCGCTCTGTACCCGACACCGTTGATCTCCAAAGATTTCTCAAAGCCTTTGTCCAGACCAATCAGGATATTGTTAAAGAGTGCTCTGTATGTACCCCAGAACGCCGATGACTGCTTGTCGTCACCTTTCCTGGAGAACTGTACTTCATTGCCGTCAATAGTGATATTGACTCTGCCGTGTGTCTCAAGTCTCTTTTCAAGGTTGCCTTTTTTAGCCACGAGAGTCGTACCGTCCAAAGAGACTTCAATACCGCTTGGAACAGTTACTGGTGTTTTTCCTATTCTTGACATCTTCTTATCCTTACCAAATACTACAGATTACTTCGCCGCCGATGCCGCGCTTGTAGGCTTCATCGTTTGCAAGTACACCCTGGCTTGTTGAAACAACCAGCGTACCGTAACCGTTTTTGAATGTTCTGATTTCATCTTTGCCCTGATGTACACGACGTCCGGGCTTGGAAATCTTTTTGATTTCGTTGATGACACTTTTTGCATTGTCATCATATTTCAAAACAACTTTGATTGTTTTTTTGTTGCCATCCTCTTTGACTTTGTAGCTCTCAAGGTAACCCTTGTCTACAAAGATCGCTACTGTTGCTTCAATAACGTTAGAGTGCAGCAGCTCCGTTGTGTCCAATTTTCTTTGCGCAGCATTTCTTATACGAGTAAGTGAGTCTGCAATTATGTCTGTCATCATCTTTTTCTTCTCCTTACCAGCTTGCTTTACGCATACCAGGGATGAGCCCTTCGTGAGCCATTTTTCTTAAACAGATACGACAGATACCGAAATCTCTGTATACAGAGTGCGGTCTGCCGCAAATGTTACAACGTGTGTATGCTTGAGTTGAGAATTTTGGTTTTCTCTTTTGCTTAGCGATCATTGATTTCTTAGCCATTGTTTCTCCCTTTCGCAAAAGGCATTCCAAGCTTCTCAAGAAGTGTAAATGCCTGTTTGTCATCTTCAGTGCTTGTGACGATAGTGATGTTCATACCGTGTGTTTTGATGATCTTGTCAAAATCAACTTCTGGGAACATCAGCTGCTCCTGAAGACCGAAGTTGTAGTTACCGCGTCCGTCAAAACCGTTTCTCGGTACCCCTCTAAAGTCTTTCACTCTTGGAAGTGCGATAGAGACAAGCTTGTCAAAGAAGTTATACATCTGCTCACCTCTGAGTGTCACTTTGATCCCTGAAGGTGCGCCTTCTCTTGCCTTGAAACCTGCAACGGATTTTTTGGCAGCAACGACGACAGCCTTCTGTCCTGCGATAAGAGAGATAGTATCGGCAATATTTTGTGTCAACTTGCTGTCTTTACCCTCTTCACCGATACCTACGGAGATCACGATCTTTTCAAGCTTCGGTGTCTGCATCACATTTTCAATCCCGCACTCTTCTCTGAGAGCAGGTACGATGTCATTGTACTTTTGCTTCATTCTACTCATAGGATTAGCCCTCTACTTTTTTTACATTGGAGATGTGGATAGGCATTTCAACATTGGCAAATCCACCCTCTTTATTCTGCTCGCTAGGCTTTACAGCTTTTTTAGCTATTTTACAACCCTCGACGATCACAGCGTCTTTTTTTGTAAGTACCTGAAGCACTACACCTGTTTTACCCTTGTCATCGCCAGCGATAACCATGACTTGGTCACCTTTTTTGATCTTGAACTTCTTTGCCATTACCATACCTCCGGTGCAAGTGATACGATTTTCATAAAACCTGCATATCTTGTTTCACGACTTACCGGGCCGAAGATACGTGTACCGATCGGCTCTTTCTTATCGTCGATGATCACTGCTGCATTATCGTCAAATCTGATAAGTGATCCGTTTTCTCTCTGGATCTCTTTCTTTGTTCTGACCACAACTGCTTTGACAACTTTACCTTTTTTCACTTTACCGGTGGGAAGTGCTTTCTTCACAGATGCCACAATTACATCACCTACAGATGCATATCTTCTTTTGGAACCGCCGAGAACCTTGATACACATGATCTCTTTCGCACCGGAGTTGTCCGCTACATTCAATCTAGTAAACCCCTGGATCATTACACTTCTCCTCTCTTCACGATTTCAAGAAGTCTGAAAGATTTGGTTTTTGAAAGCGGTCTACACTCGATAGCTGTAACCGTATCTCCAACATTGCTCTCGTTCTTCTCATCATGGATAAGATATTTTTTAAATCTTTTTACTGTTTTGTGATATCTTGGGTGCAGGACTCTTCTCTCAACCAATACAGTTGCAGTCTTGTCACCGGCTTTTTTAATCACAGTACCTGTTATTTGTCTTTTTGGCATAAATGACCCCTTACTTCGATCTAGCAGCAGTCAATGCTGTCTGGATTCTAGCGATATCTTTCTTCGCTACTCTCAACTCAGCTGTGTTTGTCAGCTGCATAGTCTTCTGCTTTGCATTCAACGTGAACAACTCAAGTTTTTTCTCTTTGAGCATCGCTTCAAGTTCTGCAACGCTCTTATCTTTAATATCAATATAATTCATTACTATCCTTTGCAGTGATGATTTTACACTTAAACGGCATTTTATGAATCGCTAGTGTGAGTGCAGCTCTTGCAAGCTCCTCATCAACACCTGCCATCTCGAAGATAATACGTCCCGGCTTGATATTCATAACCCACTTGTCAACAGCACCTTTACCTTTACCCATTCTTGTTTCAAGAGGCTTGGCAGTCAAAGGCTTGTCTGGGAAAACACGGATCCATGTTTTACCGGTTCTGCTGATCTTTCTTGTCATGGTAACACGCGCCGCTTCGATCTGGCGAGAGTCGATTCTTCCGTGCTCTACCGCTTTGATCGCGATATCACCGAATTCGATCTTGTTACCCCTGAAAGACTTACCGCGGTTACGCCCTTTTTGCTGCTTTCTCCATTTGGTTCTTTTAGGCATTAACATTGTTATTCACCTCTCTTTCTAGACGGTCTGCGACCACCTTTTTTCTCTTCTTTGGGCTCTTGCTGAATCCCTTTGGCAAGCACTTCACCTTTGAAGATCCATACTTTGACCCCGATGATCCCGTATGTAGTCTGTGCTTCGGCAAAACCGTAATCGATTTTTGCTCTGAGCGTATGCAGAGGTACACGACCCTCAAGATACCACTCAGTTCTTGCCATTTCAGCACCGCCGAGTCTTCCTGATACAGAAACTTTGATTCCTTTGGCACCTGATTTGAGCGCACCCTGGATCACTTTTTTCATCGCACGTCTGAAAGCAACACGTCTTTCGAGCTGCGTTGCAACATTTTCAGCAGCAAGTTGACCGGAAGCCTGAGGACGTTTCTCCTCTTTGATATTGATCGCAACATCTTTACCGAGCATTTTTGTCAATGTCGCTTTAAGTTTCTCGATGTCCGCACCTTTTTTACCAATGATGATACCTGGACGCGCAGTCACGATGTTGATTCTGAGCTTTTTAACTGTTCTCTCTATGATGATGTTAGATACACCTGCATAGAAGAGCTCTTTTTTGAGGAACTTTCTGATCTTATAGTCTTCAGCGATAAAATCAGCCGCTCTTGTTTTCGCAGGGAACCATCTTGACTCCCAGTTTCTGTTGATACCAAGTCTAAGACCTATTGGATTGACTTTCTGACCCATATTATGCGTCCTCCCCATCTTTTTTCGCTGGACCAACTTCAACAAGGATATGTGCTGTTGGTTTAATGATTCTTGACGCAGTACCTCTTGCTCTAGGTCTCCATCTTTTCATTACTGCCGCTTTGTCAACTCTGCATGAAGTGATCTCCACTTCTTCCGGCTCATAGTCACCGTTGGCTACCGCTGATGCGATCACTTTGGAGATGATACCCGCTGCTTTGTTCGGCATGAACTCGAGTGATGCCAATGCAAGCTCTGCATTCATCCCTTGCACTTCTCTGGCGATCAGTCTCGCTTTTGTAGGTGATACTCTTACGAATTTCAATAATGCTCTACTCATATTACCCTACCTTCTTCTGAACAGAACCCTTATGGCCTCTGAACGTTCTTGTTGGTGCAAATTCACCCAGTTTGTATCCTACGTGGTTCTCAGTGATGAACACAGGAACGAACTGGCGTCCGTTGTGTACATTGATTGTCAATCCGATGAACTCCGGGAAGATCACAGATCTTCTTGACCAGGTTTTTATCGGTTTGTTTGAACCTTCTTCTTTTGCTTTAAGCACTTTTTTCATGAGGTGACCATCAATAAATGGACCTTTTTTTGTCGATCTTGCCATTTTAGCCCCTTACTTTTTTCTCTTAGAGATAATGAGTTTATCACTAGCTTTTTTCTTACGAGTCTTATACCCTTTGGTTGGCATACCCCAAGGAGATACCGGGTGACGACCAGAATTTGTCTTACCTTCACCACCACCATGCGGGTGATCGATCGGGTTCATCGCAGAACCACGTGTCTGCGGTCTAATACCAAGGTGTCTGCTTCTACCTGCTTTACCGATCACGATGTTGGAGAAGTCTTCGTTTCCAACTGTACCGATCGTTGCAAGACACTCACCGAGAATATATCTCATTTCACCAGATGGAAGTCTGAGAGAGACATATTTGCCATCTCTACCCATGATCTGTGCATAACCGCCGGCACTACGTGCGATCTGACCGCCGTGACCCGGGCTCATCTCGATGTTGTGTACCAGTGTACCTACAGGGATATTCTTCAGTTTCATTGCATTACCGGTCTTGATATCCAGTCCTGCCTCTGCCGACATGATCTTGTCACCGACATTGAGACCTTTTGGCTGAAGGATATATCTTCTGTCGCCGTCTACATATTTGACAAGACAGATTCTACAGTTTCTGTACGGATCGTACTCAATCGTTGCCACTGTACCTTCAATACCGAACTTGTTTCTTTTGAAGTCGATGATTCTGTAGAGTTTCTTCGCACCCGCCTCTCTGTGACGAGACGTGATTCTACCGTTGCTGTTTCTACCTGCAGATCTTGGAAGATTCTTCAGGAGTGATCTTACGCTTGCTTTTGCAGTGATGTCACCGCTGTCAAGATTGGTCATATACCTTCTGGAAGGTGTATATGGTTTATATGCTTTGATTGCCATCTTCTATCCTTATACCGCTAAGCTTTCGATTTTTGCATCTTCGGGAAGCTTGACATAGAACTTTTTCAAATCAGGTCTTTTGCCTTCGATACCTTTAAATCTCTTCACTTTACCGTTTACTCTCATAGAGTTCACTCTCAGTGGTGTGATCCCGAAGTACTCTTTGAATACCTCTTTGAGACCGTTTTTAGTCATTCTTGGAGTTGTTTGAACTACGATGACACCCTCTTCCTGAAGAGCCAAACTCTTCTCTGTATACATAATTGATTTGATATCTGTAATATCTGCCATCTTAAGCCTCTTTAGTCAATTTTTCAAATACAGCTTTTTCTATCACGATAGAGTGATATGCCGCCGCAAGATATGCATTAAGCTCATTAGCTTCGATCAGATACGCATTTTGAAGGTTTCTGAATGCAAGGAATGTTTTGTCATCGATCATCTCTTTGACGACGAGGACATCTCTCTGGTTCAGACCGTTGACAAATGCCGCAGCATCTTTTGTCTTTCCTGATTCGATCGCAACAGTGTCAACCACAAACAGTGCATCATTTGCCGCTTTCTCTGCCAACGCGTGGTAGAGTGCCAGTTTTTTCTGCTTTTTGTTGACTTTCTGATCATAGTTCTTGTTGGTACTTGGACCAAACGCAACACCACCGCCGACAAACAGAGGTGATCTCAAAGAACCTGCTCTGGCACGTCCGCCGCCTTTTTGTGCCCATGGTTTCTTACCGCCGCCGCTCACTGCAGATCTGTTCTTTGTCTGCGCAGTATTGGCTCTCAGACCGGCTGCATACGCTTTGCAGTAAAGGTACAGGTTATGCGGATGCACTTCCAGAAACTTCTGTGGAAGGTCAGTTGTTTTAATTGTCGTTACTTTACTCATTTCACAATCCTTACCAATCCTCTAGCCCCGTTGTGACCAGGAATTGAACCTTTTAATACTAAGATGCCGTTCTCAGCATCAAATGACATAACTTCATTTTTGACAGTGACTTTTGTATTTCCGTACTGCCCTGGCATTTTCTTACCTTTTTGGACACGTCCAGGCCATTCAGCGTTACCGATAGAACCGATACGTCTACCGAATCTGTGACCGTGACTTCCCGGTCCGCCGCCAAATCCGTGACGTTTCATACCACCCTGGAAACCTCTACCTTTGGTGTTCAAAGATGTTTTAACCACTGCTGCCTCAGCAAGTGCTGCAGGATCAAGATCGCCGGCCTCAGTACCTTCAGCCACTTCGATAGTCATAAATTTGTTGAACTCTTTTGAGATACCAAATTTGTTTTGCTGACCCTCAATCGCTTTGTTGATCTTTTTACTGCTGTTATACGCAACAAGTGCCTTCCCGTCTTCTCTTACTTCACAAACTTTCGCATCAACGACTTTAAGAAGTGTAACTGGAACACTTGGTACGTCTACTGTTCTGCTCATACCAATTTTTTCTACAATAAATTCCATTCTCTACTCCTACTTGTCCATTGATCTGATTTCAACTTCGATCTCAGGCGCCAGATCCAGCTTCATGAGTGAATCAATAGTGTCTGAAGTTGCCGAAACGATATCGATCATTCTTCCGTGAATTCTGATCTCAAACTGCTCACGTGCATCTTTGTTGACGTGTGGCGATCTAAGAACGGTATAGCGTTTGATCTTAGTTGGCATTGGAATCGGCCCTCTAATCTCTGCACCTGTACGTTTGACTGCATCGATGATAGCAGCAACTGATCTGTCTAGTACTCTGTGATCGTAAGCTTTAAGCTTTAATCTAATTTTTTCCATATTTACCCTTTAAAGAACTCGTTAGTGAAAGTGCCTAAACACGAGGCATAATGCCCCCTAACATAAATTTAGGAACGCGAATTATATCCAAACTTTATCAAACGTTCAATACTTTTTAGCGCAAACACGCTACAATATGAAAAATTATTTCCTTATAAAAAGGAAAAATAGAGATCAAAAAGGCGTATTTGGATGGATCTTTTAGAGTATTATCATGACAATCCGCCTCAGATAGAGCGCTTCACTGTACGTAAAACATCCATTCCTCCCGTCGATAATGTCAACCTCTACGGAGCCAGAGGCTCGGGCAAAACCGCACTGGCACTGGACTATGTCGATCAGATTCTAAAAACACAAAATGGTTCCAAACCACTCTATATTGACCTCGAAGATCCCAACCTCATCCTCAACACACTCGACACGCTTCCCCTGCAGGCATATATCGATGAGCGGAAGATTGATGAACTGATCCTGGATCACTACGAGGAGGGGATGTTAGAGACTTTCCCCGGTGTCAAACGCATCATTGTCATAAGTCGTGTCCCCATCCGGACACCCGGCTTTGCCGCTGTGCAGCTTTTCCCTCTAGATTATGAGGAGTTTCTCGCTTTTGAGACGGGTGGCACCTCCACTGTAGGATTCAACCATTTTCTCAAAAGCGGTACCCTGCCGGCAATGGCACGCCAGGGCAAACATACGACTCTGCTGATGAAACAGTTTTTCCAACAGCAGTTCACCCCCAACGAACAGGCACTCATCCTCATCCTGGCACGATACAATACACAGCCGATGACCATCCATCAGATCTATACCTTTACCAAAGAGCACTTCAAAATATCCAAAGACTTTGTCTATCGTGCCGTCAAACAGTTTGTCGATGAGGGGCTGCTCTACTTTATCGACAATGTCGACAAACGCAGTGGCAAAAAGATGATCCTGTACGATTTCGCCTTTGCCAAATACCTCACCGCACACCAGCCTTTTGGCAGTCAGTTCGACAGCATGGTGGCACTCACACTGCTCAAACATACCATGCCTTTCCGTACACTCGGGCTGCACGGCTATCTAAGTCTGGACAACGAACTCATCACCCCCGCCCCCTTCGAAAGCGAAGAGGCGATGTGGGTCAAATCACAAAACAAGTTCACACTCTTCAAGAAATACGGGATTGAGAAGGTGACGATTGTTTCCATCGCAAACACGTATCGCTTTGAAATAGAAAAAGTACATTTTGAAGCTTTGCCCTTCCATGAGTGGAGTATCGGACATACAGAGGAACCTATAGATTGATTAACTTTTATTAATAGATATTCTGATATAATCCGCTTGCCTCTTTTCAGACCTGTGCAACGGGACTGAGGGACAACGGGTCAGGATGGGAACATAGCAGCCCACCCCTCTTTCTCGTGTGCCGCAGCCATCTGGGAAGAGGTACTTACTATGCACGTCTGTGCAGGCTATAGGCAGGTGGCCGAGTGGTCGAAGGCGCACGACTGGAACTCGTGTAGGGTGAATAGCCCTCGAGGGTTCGAATCCCTTCCTGCCTGCCATACATTAAACCTCTTTTTTATTCTTTCCTACCCCATTTAATTTTGCTTCTTTCTAAGCCAAAGTAATTTATAGTATACTTATGGCAATACTCACATTACAAGGTAGGTTTTGATGAAAAAAATCACTTTTTTTCTTTCGCTTTTTATTCTCCTGGCATTGAGCGGATGCGGCAGTTCTGGGCTCTCCGTTCCCTTTGGCAAAAAGGTCAAAAAAGAGTACTTCACAGGAGGACAGATACGCTCCGAGTTTATCATGGACGATGATACAGGTCAAAACGGCACCCTCAAGAAATACGGCTATGACGGCAAACTTACCTCTATCGCCCATATACGAAACGGTGTACGTGACGGCATTGAGACATGGTACGACAAAAAAGGACGTGTACTGATGAGAGTCCCCTATGTCAACGGCAAAAAACACGGTGTACAGGAAGCCTACTATGAAAATGGGGATGTAATGGTCTCCTACACCTATGAGAACGGGATCAAGAACGGGCCTGCAACCTCTTATAACAAAGACGGTAGTATCCATACACAAGTGATGTATGAGCACGGAAGAATCGTTAACTAAACGATGGATATCCTTCCGCACTATATCCATCAAATCAACCCTAAACTCAAACATATCTATCTGAGTTTTGATGATGCAGGCAACCTCATCATCCGCTCCCCTCGGATCTCTTCTCGGGAGATAGAACAACTGCTGCTGCGCAAATCGGCATGGATCAGACGTGCCAGAGAGAAACTAAAAGAGAAAAAGGGACGAACAGGTACACTTGACACCCATAGTCGTATCTACTATCTCGGTCATGATTATCCCGTAAGCTTCCATGAGCACAAGAAACGCGGCATCTCCATCGCTTTTGACGGAGAAACGTTCCGGTTTGAGTATGATAGGCATGACCCTGCCCGCTATGCAGAACATCTTGATGCATTTTACAAAAAAGAGGTACAGCGGATTATTCCTCCTCTCGTAGAGAAGTGGGCAAAACGCATGCAACTCACCCCGCAAGAGATCACATTTCGCAAAACCAAACGTCAGTGGGGCAGCTGCAGCGCAAAGAACAAGCTCAGTTTCAACACCATGCTGTGCAAAGTGCCTATGGAGTGCATCGAATATGTAATCGTGCATGAGCTTGCCCATATCAGATACAAGCACCACCAAAAGCCGTTTTGGGATCTTGTGGGCACCTATCTGCCTGACTACAAACAGCATATTCTGACACTCAAAAGCTATACAACCTAAAGGAGTCATACTATGGATCCCTATCTTCTGGCATTTCTCCTGATCGTACTGATCGGCTCGGTCACTGTCTATATCTACTATCTCAGAGAGAAAAAAGCAGAGCTTGCCAGTATCCGGCGAGGATTCTGCCCCAAATGTCATCAAAAAAGTATCGAGCTCACCGACAAACGTAGCGGTGGATGCGGTAGTCCTTCACTCTTGACATTTACTTGTAACGTATGTGACTACTCTAACAGTTTTGCCACACATGACAGTGGAGGCTGTGGCAGTGGAGGCTGTGCTTGACAGCAGCGCCCTAAAATGCTATAACCACTCAAAAAAAGGTTCTCACTTATGCAATTTTCAAACATCGATTTTTCTATCCAACCCTATGTCGAGGGGGTTAACCCTCCTGTGACCAAACCCAATCCTGAATTTCTTCAAGATATCGGCGAAGAGGGAATGCGCGATCTCCTGCGGCGCTTTTACACCAAGCTTTACGAAAGTCCCATCAACCATCTCTTCCCCCAAGACTTCGATGAGATGATGACCGCTTCACAACACTCGGCAGATTTCTTTATCCAGATCTGCGGAGGCCCAAAGTACTTCAACCAAAACAGAGGTGCGCCTCAGATGCGCGGTCGTCATGCACCATTTGCCATCACTCCGACGGCACGTCTGCATTGGCTGACACTCTTTGAAGAGGCACTGCAGCCCATCATTGAGGAGCAGCGCAGCAGCGATGCCAATATCCAAAGCTTTTGGAACTACCTCAATGTCTTCTCGCAATGGATGGTCAATAGTCGAGACTAATCAAAACGCTTGATGCGTCTGTGACAGTAGGGGGTGCCGCCTTTTTTGCGGTAGTGATCCTGGTGATACTCCTCTGCGGGGTAAAAGGTGGTAGCAGACATTATCTTCGTTGCGACCTTCAATCCCTTTTTCTCCAGTATGCCGATCAATCGTTCTGCCGTGCGGCGCTCCTGCTCATTGGCAACAAAGAGTGCAGAGCGGTACTGACTACCGATATCTGGTCCCTGACCGTTTTGCTGCGTAGGGTCATGGATCTCAAAAAAGACCTTCGCAAGTGTTTCATAGTCAACCTTGCGTGGATCATAACGCACCTCCACCGTCTCAAGATGTCCCGTATCACCCTTGACCACATCGTAGTAGCCAGGACTTTTCATCTTGCCTCCCATAAAGCCTGAGATCACCTCCACCACACCGGGAATCTGCTCCATGTAGTACTCCACACCCCAGAAACACCCGCCTGCGAAATAGGCTTTGGCGATCTTGGATGTATCAACCTGCTGCTTCTTGGCTTGTGTAGTATTATTTTCGTTTACAGTGTTCTTGTCTTGGGATGCTTTGGGCGTAAACTTGAGCGAAACAGAGTTGACACAGTGTCGGGTATTTTTAGGTGTCAGCCCCTCTCCTCGAAAGACATGACCCAAGTGTGCACCGCATCGTGCACAGACGATCTCTGTACGGTAGCCGTCTGCATCGGGAACCTCTTTGACCGCGCCCGGCAGGGCATCATCAAAGCTCGGCCACCCGCAATGACTGTCAAACTTGTCACTGCTCTTGTAAAGTGCCGCACCGCAAACCTTGCATCGATAGATACCATCTTTACTGAAGTTGACATATTTCCCCGACCATGGACGCTCGGTACCTTTGTCAATAATCACATGTTTTTCAAAGCCGCTAAGCTTTTCGATCTTGCTTTTCCATGGGGCAAACCTGGCAGGCACCCCTGCATCTGCCGCAGTAACTGTCATACAGAGTCCCGCATACAAAAGCAGAAAGAGTGAAAGTCTCTTCATCATTGTCATTTCCTTTTTTATTACAAATTCGCTTTGGCAAGTCCTGCAAAAATCTACCTTGATTATGAACAAAATTGCAGCATCAAAAATTCAGACTATTTATTGATACGGTGATAATGCTATTGTAAAGCCTCTGTGTGTACTATGTATGCACTAATCCCTCAAGATCGCATACCTGCCCGACCCCAGAAGCATCACGGCTATCGCCGTACCGAGATAAAATAGAGGCAGCTCTACCGCCCATCCGCCATGTGCACCCAGATGCAGCAGCTCTC
>WFYB01000192.1 GCA_015490315.1 Sulfurovum sp.
TATCACCCTCCATCTCACGCTTGATCGGCGCAATACTGCCGCCGTCACTATTGACCACCCCTTCGCTGTAAACTACACGTAGTCCCCCTCCCACAGCAAATGCATCATTGACTTTGTAGGCAAACGAGGGATTGAGTTCGACATTTTTGAGAGTAAACTCTTCAGCAAAAAGTTTTTGATAAGGAGTCTCCCAGCGCTTGGTCAATCCTGCAGGTGCGACCAGACTCACTCCCCAGCGAAAATCACCTATCGCCTTGCCCACATAGTGCCCATAGGGGATCACAATATTTTCCGTTTTTGATTTTCCCGACAATGGCGGCTGTAAACTATACTCAATACTAGGCAAGTGTGCCAGTGTCAATCCTCCGTCCACATAGTGATTATCTTCCATAAATGCCATGCCTGCCGGGTTGTAATAAGCGGTATCTGCCCCTTCTGTATGTGCAACATAGGCAGCACCCAGAGCCATACCATTGAGTGACTGCTCCGGGATTTTATATCCGCCTGCATTGACAGCGGCAGAGAACAAAATCGTTACTGCTGTTATTTTTATCATCTTCATATTCATACTCCTCTTAGTACCCTACTGTTGCCTGTCGCACCGCTGCGAAACTCTGTGCCGCAATACCATAAGCAAATGGCGCACACTCTGCATGTCCCATAAGAGAACCATCTCCCTGTCCCGCCTGCTGTAATGCTGCTTCTACTGGCACCAAAGTAACACTGGATGCCCCCAATGCCTGCATCGTTCCTGCAGCTACCTGAGAAATGCCGAAAGGGATAACACCATCACCCTGACAATGGATCAGCCTCACAGGTGTCTGCGGTGCCCACGCATGCACACTGTTTTGAACTACTGCCTGCCTGAACCATTGACTATCATCAGTAAAAAACTGCTGTACAAACAGTGGATTGAAAAGTCCTGTAGCACCGGTTGTATCCGTTGTAAGCTGCGGATCAATCTCCTCTCTGGTCTTGCTCCCGTCAAAAAGCGAAGGCAGCTTCGATGCATACGGTTCATTCACAACTGTATCGATCGCCTCATCATACGCTGTGCTATAGGCATACGCTACAAATGCCATAAACGAAGGTACTGCCAATTGTGGCTGACTCAACACGCCAAACGCAGTACGATTGAGATCGTAAGGACCTGCCATCGGTGCTGCCATTGCTACCTGCATCTCTCTATCTGATTCGATTTTTTGCAGTGTTGCCATAGCTGCATATCCGCCCTCACTATAACCCGTTACAAAAAGCTGTCCGTTAAGCTTGATACCGTTATTTTGTGCGAATGCACGTGCCGCTTTGATAAAACGTACTGTATCTTCCGCCAAAGGGTCTTTGAGTACAAACGGATGTACTTCCCCATGACTCTCTCCATAGCCTACGTAGTCAGGCATCAGCGTCACAAAGCCTCCCAATGCGGTAAAGATGATCGAGCTGTCCTTGCTTGGCATCATCGTCAGCTCCGGCATGACTGTCGGGGCTTCACGATTGGCAAAGATCGTACCGTGATCATCACTCACAAGAGAGAAGCCGATCTGATTTTCAATCATTGCAGGCATTCCTTGTGGAACTACCATATAGCCCGATGCCTTCACCGGATTTCCGTCTATGCCGACCGAATCATAAATGATCTTGTAAGCTTTCATCCCATAGACTGTCGTATTGGCATCGACACCTGATGCATTGTTGTCGAGCAAAAACTGCTTGATGACCTGACCACTCAGATCAACAACCTTTTTCCCTCCTGACACCTTCTCTCCTACAGGCTGGTGCAGATCTGTACCGCAGCCTCCCAACAATAATCCCCACATAACCAACAAGGCATATCCGTATTTCATCTTTTCCTCCTTCGGTTCACTTTTAGAGTGAACTCATCTGAAAGTATCCTCTCAGATCAATCCACTTCGAGGCTTATGCCTCGACCAGATCATAAAGTGCTCTGATCTCCTGATCCCAGATCGACTCGTCGATCGTCTCCAGGATAAGCGGGATATCCTCCATGCGCGGATCGTTCATGATAAACCTGAATGCATCCCAGCCGATCTCTCCCTGCCCCAGAGAGTGGTGTCTGTCGACCCGGCTGCCGAGTTTGGGCTTGGAGTCGTTGATATGCATCCCCATCAGATACTCAAACCCTACGATGCGCCCGAAAGCATCCATCGTCTCATCATACGCCTCTTTGGTGCGCAGGTCGTAGCCTGCCGTAAAGGTATGGCAGGTATCCAGACAGACACCTACACGGCTCTTGTCATCGATCTTGTCGATGATATGCGCTAGATGCTCAAAGCGGTACCCCAGATTGCTCCCCTGTCCGGCAGTGTTTTCGATCACCAGTTTCACGTTAGAGTCCTTGGTCGCCTCTATAGCAAGATTCATCGACTCGGCGATCACATCGAGACACTGCAGCTCCGCCTCGAGAAGTTTCTCTTCATAGGCAGGGTCTTTTTTGAGGATTTTTACCAAATGGGAGCCGGGGTGAAAGTTGAGCTTGTCGAGTCCGAGCTGTTCACAACGCACCAGCTCATCGATGAACGCCTCTCTGGATTTCTCCAGTTTCTCGACTTCGGGATGTCCCAGATTGATCAGGTAGCTGTCATGCGGCAGGACATGCTTGGGGTCGATACCGCTTGCTTCAAGATTGGCTTTGAACGCATCGATCGATGCCTCACTCAGGGGTTTGGCGACCCACTGTCGCTGATTTTTGGTAAAGAGGGCAAACGCCTTTGCGCCTATCGCTTTGGCATTGAGCGGGGCATTCTCCACCCCTCCGCTTGCACTGACATGTGCACCGACAAATTTCATTGTTTGATAACCTTGAGTTGGATTTCATTTATTGTATCACGAAAAATGATCTCATTATTTAAAACCCGATAATCTATTTTGTATTTATGCGGGCTTTGGATCTGCTGTGTAAAGCCGTTACGCTTCAACACTTTGTTGATACCGCCAAAGATCGCTTCCCCCCTGAAGATACGCTCCAGTGTATCAGGCGGATAGTAGCGGCTGAGATACTTGGCATTGAAACTTTCCTTTGGCTCGCATGCCCAAAAACTCGCACAGATACGTTCCCTATCGACCTTGAGCCGCAGCAGCGGTGAGCCGTTGCTGTAAATCTCTACCTTTGTGGCGGCAGGAGCCTTGTAGATAAACCCCTGATCAGCATAGCGCAGCAAAGGGGTTTTCCATACTATCAATGCACTCTCCTGCTCTGTATAGGCAGGCTTGGTACAACCGGCGAGCATGGCAACCAATGCTATCAAGAGAGCAAGTTTCATTTTTTTCATCATTTTCCCCAAAGTTTTAAAGAAATTATAGCCAACTTAAGAGTTGTTTAAGTACTCAGTTTATATAATTCCGTCCACAAGTTGTGAATGGCCCCTTCATCTAGCGGTTAGGATTCATGGTTTTCATCCATGCCACAGGAGTTCGAGTCTCCTAGGGGTCACCATTTGGGACTTGTCTTTTTTATCATTGTTGGCCCCTTCATCTAGCGGTTAGGATTCATGGTTTTCATCCATGCCACAGGAGTTCGAGTCTCCTAGGGGTCACCAATACCTTCGTAAATGAACTTCATATCCAAAAATTTTATCATAGCTTTTTTATCATTACTTTCTTCGCTACTATCACTACGTGATAGGTGCACAACATGCTTCTGTGAACAAATCGACTTAGATGGAAAAATACGGATTGCTAAAACGGTAGGGAATTTGGTAGTAGAAAAATAAGATGGTGGACCCTATCGGGATCGAACCGACGACCTCTTCGCTGCCAGCGAAGCGCTCTCCCAGCTGAGCTAAGGGCCCACATCAAAGTTGTAGCGGAAGAATTGTACACGAGGCGGGATAAATCCCACCTTAGTGGGCTTATTACTCCTTACGCTCTGTCACTTCCAGAAGGTGGTAACCAAACTGTGTCTTGACAGGTCCGTGTACCACACCGACCTCATCGTTGAAAACTACTTGGTCAAACTCAGGCACCATCTGCCCCTGACCGAATGTACCAAGCTCGCCGCCTCTTGCTCCTGAGGGGCAGGTAGAGTGCTGGCGTGCAGCCTCTTCAAAACTTATCTCACCGCTGTTGATCTTCTCTTTGAGCTCTTTACAGAGCGCCTCGTCATTGACCAGAATGTGTCTTGCACTTGCTGTTGCCATATCTTAATCTCCTTGTTGTTCTCTATATCTCAAGGTCGTAGGGGACAAGCTCCCCGCGTTTGAGTCTGGGTATTATATCTGTTTTGATTTTTCGGATCAAGAAACTCTTCTTCTCGAAGGGAATAGTGTTGTCCGCAACTAAGGTTTTGAGCTTGATATCATAGTGTTTGATCAAAAAATGTCTCAGTACATTTTGAAGCTCCTGCTCATCCATGACCTGCAGTGACTCATCGATAGAGAGTCTGAGAAGTTGAGGGTGTGCATACTCCTCTTTGAGCAGTGCCTCAAAAAGCGGCGCGTACGCCCCGAACATCGCAATATCTACAACATCAAGGACACTGTCGATCAGTTCGGGACGTTCAAGCAGCGTCTTGAGGATACTAAGCTGCGCAATATCGTCATGCTGCTGTGTGAAACTCTCCCGTGCCCGGCTGGGCTGCGTCTGAGCGCCAAAGAGTGCGGGCGAGACCCCCAGCAGTGTCGCCGCCATCGGGATATAGGCATCCTTGATGATCTGACTGAGTCCGGAGAGAAACTGCTTGAGTGCCCCAAAAGCCGCCTCTTTGGCACGCGGGTCATGCAGGTCGTAGGCAGAGATGATCTGCTCCAGCACGAAAGGGATCAGCGGTTTGGCTGAACGCAGCAGCTGGGCAACCTTTTGGCTCTCACCTTTGGCGATCAGATCTGCGGGATCCTGCCCGTTGGGGAAGAGTACTACTCCGCCGTCAAAGCCTGCATGAGCAAGCATCTGAGCTGCTTTGAGTGCTGCTGCTACCCCTGCTTTGTCGCCGTCATAGGCAAGGATCACTTTGGGATCACCCTTGCGCAGCAGCGGCAGGTGCTCACTTGTCAATGCCGTACCCAGTGTCGCAACCGCCTCGGTAAATCCCGCCTGATGGAACATCACCACATCAAGATACCCCTCACAGACGATCAGCTTTTTGTTCTTGTAGATACTCTCTTTGGCGAGATGATATCCATAGAGCAGACGCGATTTGTTAAAAAGTCTAGTCTGCGGGGAGTTGATATATTTTGCGGGATGGTTGGTAATGGTACGTCCCCCAAATCCCACTGCCGCACCACCGGGAGAGTAGATCGGAAAGGTAATGCGCTCCACCAGTCTTGCATAGTACCTGCCATCCTCTGCCTGTGCGATCACACCTGCTTCTACCGCTTTGGGCAGCGGCAGCAGTGCCGAGTTGAGAAACTGCATGACAGAGTTGCCCTCAGGTACATACCCGATACCAAAACGCTCGATAGAGCTCTGCGAAATACCACGCTGCTGCAGATACTTTTTGGCAGCGTCATGCTGCTCGAGGTTCTTGACATACCAGGTCTGGATCGTCTCGAGTACACGCTTTGCGTCAGAGTAGTCGCTGCTGCCTTTGGTGTAGTTGAGTGAAAAGTTGTACATCGATGCCAGCTTTTCGATCGCTTCGGGATAGGAGAGCTTCTCCAGCTCCATCACAAACTTGATACTGTCTCCGCCCACACCACACCCGAAACAGTGATAGATCTGCTTGGAGGGACTGACCACGAACGAAGGGGTCTTCTCCCCGTGAAAAGGGCAGTTGGCTTTGTAGTTCGCTCCCGCTTTTTTAAGCTCGATATAGTTGCCGATCACATCGACGATATCGATACTGTTTTTGAGGGATTCTATGGAGGCGTTATCAATCATGACAGCATTATATCCAATTTGGTATAATCAGAAGTAGAATTAGGAATTAGGAATTAGGAATGATAACACTATATAGACTTATACAGAACTCAACAAAACAACCATTTCCAATCAAAGCATTGCAAAGCAATGCATACCTACACTCTTCACTCTTCACTCTTCACTCCTCACTGTGCCAAAGGCACGCATGATGGAAAACATCCTGCCCGCCTATGACGATCCGCTCTTTAGTATTCTTCTGATTGTTGTCATCGCGCTGATCATTGCGCTGGTCTCCTACGGATGGGGGCTCTACCGTCAGCAGAAAGAGGAGGGAAAACTCCTTAAGTTTCTGGAGAAGTTCGACTCCGCAGAGTGTGCTCTGGAGACAGAGGATATGCCATACGAACCCCACATGCTCAAGCCGCTCTCACTCCTTGCCAAAGCGTTTGAGAACTCCGGAGAGTACCACAAAGCAATCTCTATCTACCTCTATCTGATCAAACATGTCGAGAACAAAAACGGTGAACTCGAACTGATGGAGCGTCTGGCGCGCACCTATCTGCATGCGGGCTTTCTCGAGCGTGCACGTACACTCTATACCGAGATCCTCCGCCGTACCCCGAGAAACCCGAAAGTCCTACAGGAGCTCGGGATCGTCTATGAGAATATGCATCTCTACGACAAAGCCAAAGAGATCATCCAGCCACTGCAGCTGCTTGGTGAAGAGACGGCACCTTTGGAAAATTTCCTCCGTTTTGCCAGACTCAAACAGGACAAAAATATCCCAGTATCTGAAAAGATAGAAGCACTCAAAGCACTGCTTGAGAAAGAGCCTGCGCTCTATAGGGAGATCATCGCTGCACTGCTGCAGCTCGATACCAAAAGTGCCTGGGAGAGCATCGATCCTTCACGTACCTCAGAGATCATCGACATCCTCTGGTTCTTACCCAATTCACAACTCGATTTGGATATAATCTCGGCGGATCAAATCCTGCGTACACTCTACTATGCCAAAGGCTATCTCGAAGAGGAAGCGACCCAGAGCGGTATCTTCTCTCTGGATATGCTCGCAGTGGCGCGCAAAAGCGGTTTCGATCAGGGGGATCTACACTTTAGTTACCTTTGTGACAAGTGTAAACAGAGTTTCCCTGTCAGTTTCAGACGTTGTCCTAACTGTATGGCAATAAACTCGGTAAAAGTTGAGGAAAACATTGCAAAATCAAGCCCGAAAACAGATCACTCTCTACTCTGACGGCTCCAGCCTGGGCAATCCCGGACCGGGCGGCTACGGCGGGATACTCGAGTACAACGGCCACCGCAAAGAGTACAGCGGTGCGGAGCCCGAGACCACCAACAACCGTATGGAGCTCCGCGGTGTCATCGAAGGGCTCAAAATGCTCAAAGAGCCCTGTGATGTCGAAGTGATCTCAGACAGTTCCTATGTGGTCAAAGCAATCAATGAGTGGCTTGATGGCTGGGTACGCAAAAACTTCGCCAAGGTCAAAAACGTCGACCTCTGGAAGGAGTACCTCAAAGTCTCCAAGCCCCACCGCGTCCATGCCACATGGGTACGCGGTCATGACGGGCATGCCGAGAATGAACGCTGCGACGAACTCGCGCGACAGGAAGCAGAACGGATCAAAGCATCCCTGTAGGGGCAATACTTTATGGTTGCCCTGTTAAAATACACAAGGAGAAGAAAATGAATGATTACAGTCAACTTGAGAAAAAACTTGACTATTCCTTTAAAGACAAGCAATTGATTATTGAGGCTTTGACACACAAAAGTTACAAGAAGCCTTACAATAATGAGCGGCTTGAGTTTCTCGGCGATGCGGTACTTGACCTCATCGTAGGAGAGTATCTCTTTAGCAAATTCCCAGAGTCCAATGAGGGGATCCTCTCCAAGATACGTGCCTCTCTTGTCAATGAAAGTGGCTTTACAAAACTGGCAAAAGAGCTCGATCTGGGCAAATATATCTACCTCTCGCTCGCAGAGGAGAACAATCAGGGCAGAGAGAAGTCATCACTGCTTTCAAACGCCTTTGAAGCGGTCATGGGAGCGATATACCTTGAGGCGGGGCTTGAGAAGAGCAGAGAGATCGCAGTGAGACTTTTGGAGAAATGCCATCCCAAAATCGATCTTGACACCCTCTCCAAAGATTACAAAACCGCTTTACAGGAGTTGACACAGGCAACCCATGGTGTCACACCGACCTATGAGATGATCGGATCGAGCGGTCCTGATCACAAAAAAGAGTTTGAAATCGCAGTCACACTGGATGGAGAAACCATCTCTACCGCACGGGGCAAGAGTAAAAAAGAGGCGCAGCAGAAAGCGGCAGAGATCGCCCTGACAAAACTGAAGGGATCAAAATGAATACATTTGGCAAAAAGCTGACCCTGACCACCTTCGGCGAATCCCACGGCAAAGCGATCGGCTGCGTCCTTGACGGCGTACCCGCCGGACTCAAGATAGACGAGGCGTTCATCCAGTCTGAACTCGACCGCCGCAAACCCGGCAAGAGTAAACTGGAGACAGGGCGCAAAGAGCCTGACCGTGTAGAGATACTCTCAGGCGTTTTCGAGGGACTAAGCACCGGTACCCCTATCGCTATGGTGATCTACAACACCAATCAAAAGTCTAAAGATTACGATAATGTCAAAGATCTCTTCCGTCCCGGACACGCAGACTTTACCTACTTTCAAAAGTATGGACTCAGAGACTACCGCGGAGGGGGCAGAAGCTCGGCAAGAGAGACTGCGGCACGTGTTGCCGGCGGTGCCATCGCCAAGCTGATGCTTGAAACGCTTGGTATCAAGATACGCAGCGGTCTGTGTGAAGTAGATGGGATCAAAGCAGAGAGCATCGACTTCGAACATGCCAGACATTCCAAACTCTGTGCACTTGATCCCAATGCCGAAGCAGCACAAGAGGCTGCCATCTTGCAAGCTAAAGAGCAGCACGACTCTGTAGGCGGTGTGGTGCTGACAGAGGCTACAGGTGTGCCGGCAGGTCTTGGCGAACCACTCTACTACAAACTCGATGCGATCCTCGCTGAAGCGATGATGGGCATCAACGCAGCCAAAGCGGTCGAGATCGGGGACGGGATCGCCTCGACACATCTCAAAGGCAGCCAAAACAACGACCCCATTACCCCAGAAGGCTTTGCGAGCAACCACGCCGGCGGTATCCTCGGCGGGATCAGCAACGGTGACCGGATCATCGTCAAGACCCACTTTAAACCTACCCCCTCTATCTTCCAGCCGCAGCAGACCATCGACAAAGAGGGCAATTCTGTCACTCTTTCACTCAAAGGCAGACACGACCCCTGCGTCGCGATACGCGGTGCCGTGGTGACCGAAGCGATGATGGCACTGGTACTTGCCGACATGGCACTGCTGGGTATGGGCAGCAAAATGGAACATCTCACCACACTCTACAAAGGAACGTGATATGAACAGAAAATGGGGCTATGCCGCACTCGCACTCCTCGCAGCCGCTCTACTCTACTACTTCACTGCAGGCAAAGCAAAAGTGATTGAAGAGATGCGCTCTGAAGTACATCAGCAGCTCTCTATCATGGCACAACAGGGCTTCAAAATAGAGAGTGTCCGCAAGGCAAAGGATCAGGAACATATAGAGCTTCTTTTCGATGATCCCCAAAAGGTCGCTGCCTTTTTTCAGACACAGGGTATCCTGATCACCCCCGCTGATGCCTCCATGCTCCGCGGACTCAAGATTGCTGTAGACCTGCACTATCTGCCAGACACTGCCCATGCTGTCGCTGCAGATATCTATCCGATCACGCTCCCCCGATCACTCACCGAAAATGCTAAAGATGATCAGAAGAAAAAGCTCATTGCCCAACTCCAGGAGATGCTCAAACGCAAAGTGATTCTCCTACACTTGAATGTCAGCAAAACCGGCTCCAGCTTCAACGGCTCGATGAAAGATATCAATGAGACCCTCCAGACACAAAAAGCGATGCAGATCACGATGCAGGGCTTTACCTTTGACGGGGATGTGGATCAGGGCAGACTCAAAGAGATGAGAGAGAACCTGAAGCAGCTCATCATCCATGATAGCGAAGGACTGAAGATGACTATGGAGGGGGTCCATACCGACTATATTATGACTGGGAAGACACCTTACGACTATACACTCGACTACACCATAGAAAAAGTAGTGATCGCCAAGAAACAGAAGCTGAAAATGCAGATGCATGATATCCATGTCGATTCACTCTCCCACAACCAAAACGGTCTGCTCTATCCCGAAGCGGAAGCCGTAGCCCAAACGCTCTCCTTTACCGCACAAAACCGTACAGTCGCACTGGAGGATATCCTGATGGAAGTCAAGGCGGATCATCTCGATATTCAGGCACTTGAGATCCTGCAAAATACACCTGAAACAAATCAGGATACGATCGAAAAAGCACTCAAGCAGCTGCTCTCAAAGGGAGTGGTGTTTGAGATACCAAAATTCTCTATCGCCCGTATCCGCAAAGAGAACCAAACTCTGCAGGGCTTGACAATGCATGCGAAATTCAAGATCGACAAAGGTTTCGACCCTGCCGCTGCACGCCGATCTCCGCTCGCTGTACTTGACAAGATCGATGCCGAGATGGACATAGCCCTCTCCAACGACCTTTTTGCTATGATCGCACAGCAGCCTCAGTCAATGATGATGCTGATGCTCTTCCCTCCCCAAGACCAAGGTGATAAAAAACGCTATATCATCAAACTCCAAAATGGCAAGCTGATACTCAACGGTAAATCCGTTATGTAGTCAAAAGAGTGTCGGCTCATCAATCACCCCGACACGGAAACTCCGACGGTGTATCGCACAGCGTCCATACTTGAGCAATGCCTCGATATGTGCTTTGGTGCCATACCCCTTGTGGTGCTCAAACCCATACTGCGGATAGGAAACCGCCATCTCGACCATCTCCCTGTCCCGGGTCACTTTGGCAAGGATACTTGCCGCACTCACCTCTCTGACCTTGCTGTCAGCTTTGACCATTGTCTCTATCCCGTCCACCCCAAAGGTCGCATTGCCGTCAAAGAGATATCTCGCATCAGGCAGCTTCTCCTTGATGATCAGCAGCCCACGCCGCATACAGTGTGACAACCCGTCTCCATCTATCTCTTCAGGCGAGAAACGCACTATACAGTAGTGCGAATGGGCGATGATCTTGGCATAGAGCTTCTCACGCTTCTCCTCAGTTAAGAGCTTCGAGTCTGTCAACCCGTGTAAACGCTTTTTGAGAATCACCCCCGCCATCACCAACGGCCCAGCCAAAGGCCCCCGCCCCGCCTCATCGATGCCGCAGAGTGGTCGATCATCCATGTAGCAACTCCAAAAACGCCTCACCATACCGTTCAAATTTTACCTCTCCGATACCGTGTACTTCAAGCATCTCCTCTTTGGTGGCGGGTTGTTTGGCGCTGAGGTCTTTGAGTGTCTTGTCTGAGAAGACGATATAGGGAGGGATGCCGTTTTCGGATGCGATCTGGCTGCGCAGTTGTTTGAGTTTGTCATAGATCTCGACATCGTAGTCGTCAAAGTAGGTCACTTTACGCTTGGGGGCACTCTTCTCCACGCGCAGGCGCTCCTCTCTGATCGTCACAGGCTCTGTGCCTTTGAGTACCTCTATCCCAAAAGCAGTCAACTTGTAAACCTTGAACTCCCCTATCTGTAAAGCGCCCATCTCCAGAAGTTTGTCGGCGATACTCAGCCACTGCGCCTTGCTGTAGTCACTGCCGATGCCGTAGACACTAAGCGTATCATGCCCGTTTTGGAGGATGCGCTGCTCTTTGCTGCCTCTGAGTATGTCAACCACATAGTGCAGACCGAAACGCTGCTCAGTACGGGCGATGGCAGAGAGGAGTTTGCGTGCGGCTGTCGTGATGTCAACCTTGTTTCTCTCCGGTGTCAGGCAGTTGTCACACTTCTCTTTACATGGCTCAATACGGTCGTCAAAATAGGCAGCGATGCTCTGATGCCGGCACCCCTCACCATTGGCGAAGCGTACCATACTCTCCAGCTTATTAAAGGCATGTGCCTTATAGGGAGTCTCCGGCAGGGCTTCGATAAACATCTTCTGCTGCACGATATCCTGCGCGGAGAAGAGCAGCAGCGTCTCGGACTCCAGCCCGTCACGTCCCGCCCGTCCGATCTCCTGATAGTAGTTCTCTATCGTTTTGGGCAGTGTCATATGTATGACAAAGCGGATATTGGATTTATCTATACCCATCCCAAAAGCGATGGTAGCGACCACCACCTGCACCTTGTCAGCGACAAAATCCCCATAGGTACGGTTCTTCTCCTCCGTACTCAACCCCGCATGATAAGCGCGTGCTTCGATCCCTTTGCTCTGCAGGAAATGTGCCACAGACTCGGTAGATTTGCGTGAGAGTGTATAGATGATGCCCGACTCCCCCTCATGCTGCTGCAAAAAATCCAACAGCTGTTCCCGCCCGTCTTTGATACGGTGTCTGGCATGGATCGTCAGGTTTTCACGAAAAAGCGAACCACGCACGCGTTTGGGGGCGCGCAGTCCAAGGTTGGCAGCGATATCCTCTTCGACCGCCTGTGTCGCTGTCGCGGTAAACGCGGCGATAGGTGTCTCGGGAAACGCTCTTTTTAACAGATCGAGACGGCGGTAGTTCTCTCGGAACTCATGTCCCCACTCACTCACACAGTGAGCCTCGTCTATCACGAAAAAATTGATCTTGAGACGGTGCAACAGTGAGAGGAAATAGCTGTTTGTCAGCCTCTCTGGGGCAACATAGAGCAGCTTGATCTCTCCACGCTCCAGAGCCTCCTCAATGTGGCGGATCTCCTCTTGATCCTGCATCGAGGAGAGCATCGCTGCACTGATCCCATTGGCACGCAGTGCCGCAACCTGATCATGCATCAGTGCCAGCAGCGGTGAGATCACCACCGTCACCCCATCCATCAGCAGTGTGGGCAGCTGATAGCAGAGCGATTTTCCCCCGCCGGTAGGCAGGATCATCAATACATCCTCGCCCTCCAGGATCGCATCAACGACCTCCTCTTGCAGCGGTCTGAATGCCTTGTGTCCGAAATATCTCTCAAGAATCTGTCGTTTACTCATACCGAAAGTCTACCCACTTACTCCTATAGAAAGCGAAACCTATGTCAAATTGTCACATTTTTCATTAAAACAAAAAAAGATATAATACACTAAAAAATAATACCACAACTAGGAAACCTATGCGCTATATCACATTACTCTTTTTGCTTCTCTTTATGCTTTTTACCAATGGATGCACAGGCAAATCCCAATATCAGCTTCTGCAAACCGCCAAGCCCATCAAAGCCAAACATGTCACTGCTGCAAGTATCGAATATAAAATCCTGCCGCAGGACAGACTTAAGGTAATACTCTACAAAGATCCCGGACAGATAGGGATGGAGCAGGCGCAAAAGATCGGTGATGATATCAATCCTGAGGGGATTTTGGTCAATGCAAGAGGCTATATCAAACTGCCGCTTATTGGCAAAATAAAGGTATCCGGTCTGACACAGACACAGGCTGCCGA
>WFYB01000193.1 GCA_015490315.1 Sulfurovum sp.
AAGATGCGCAAAACAGATGCATGCTCGTAGAGGTCATTGCCAAAAAGAGCCAAAATATTCCATGGCAGATATCACTCGATGGTGTTACACACAAACATGAGTTTATACGCAGGGTATCGATGGATCAGTTTTATGCCATGGTGACGGGAGAGGAGGATGCTTTCAAGCGTCTATGTGAAGCGCTGCCCAAGGTATTGGATGATGTGGTTGCGGCAATGCCTCAAGAGGTAGTTGAAAACACTGTTTTTGAGGAACTCAAAGCGCTTTCTCCAAATCTACTCAAAAGTCTCTATCTTTTATCGTTTTCACACTATGAAGGGTTTGATGCATTCAATCTCTAACGCTTTTTGGTTATAATCTTAGCATTACATTCCAATGGAGGGATTATCCATGTTCGGTATATTTGACAGCAAAACGGAAGTCGCAGAAGCGAAGATCTTTTTTGGCTCGACGCAGGAGAGTAGAGAAGAGAGGAGTGAGCGCAAGAGTCCCTATGACGGTAAGGTAGTCTCTACTGCACCCGTATGTAGTGCCGAAGATGCCCAAAAAGCGCTTCAGATCGCGCAGATGGCTTCGCGCGAAGCCAAAAAGAGTCCGCTTTCACAGCGTATCAAGTGGCTTGAGGATGTGGCACAGAAACTGGAGCAGGAGAAAGAGGCGTTTGCGATGATGCTTGCCAAGGAGGTCGCCAAACCGATCACTTTTGCCCGTATCGAAGTGGAACGCTGTGTTGAGACAATCAGGCTCACTGCGATGGAGCTGGTCAATCTGCATGGCGAGACGATCCCCACCGATGTGATGCCAAGCGGCAAGAAGACGGTTGCCTTTTACCGTCGTGAACCTGCCGGTGTGGTGGTGGCGATCACCCCGTTCAATTTCCCGCTCAATCTTGTCGCCCACAAGATCGCACCGGCACTCGGTGCAGGCAACGCAGTCGTGCTCAAACCCACGCCGGAAGCACCGATGAGTGCGTATATGCTCGCACAGCTCTTTGTAGAGTCCCCCTATGCTGTGCCAGATGCATTGAGTGTCGTTTATGGTGATGCTGAGGTGGGCTCGGCACTGGTAAGTAGCGATATCCCTCGTGTGATCTCCTTTACCGGTTCGGTACCGGTGGGCAATATCATCACCAAGCAGGCAGGTATCAAAAAGGTCTCTCTCGAGCTTGGTGGCAATGCAGCGACCTATATAGACAAGGGTGCCGATCTGCAGCACGCTGCCCAGCGCTGCGCTTTTGGTGCGTTCTACAACTCGGGGCAGGTGTGTATCTCCCTGCAGCGTATCTATGTCAATGAAGAAGTTTATGAAGCGTTCGCAGAGCTTATGGCACAAGAGACGCAAAAGCTCAAGGTCGGATCTCCTTATGAGGAGGAGACGTTCATGGGACCGCTGATCGATGAAGAGGCGAGACATCGTGCCAAAAGCTGGATCGCTTCTGCCAAAAACGAAGGTGCCAGAGTCATTGCAGGTGGTGAAGAGATCGAGGGTATCTTCCCTCCGACCGTGATGGCGGATGTGACCGATGAGATGAAGATCGTCTGTGAAGAGGTCTTTGCCCCGATTGTGAGTCTGGTGAGTGTACCTGACTATGAGACAGCGATAGGCAAGATGAATGACTCGCCTTACGGGCTGCAGTTTAGTATCTTTACCAATGATCTGAAGCTGACACAGCGCTTTGTAGATGATGTCCAGTGCGGCGGGGTCGTGGTCAATGACATCCCGACCCTGCGCTTTGATGTGCAGCCCTATGGCGGCACAAAGCTCTCAGGTGTCGGACGGGAGGGGCCAAAGTGGGCCTTGGAAGAGTTCACCGAGATCAAATCGATCGTGATTTGCTAACTATGATATGTGAAGGGAGATAGAGTATATGGATTTTTTGTTTCAGACAGGGTTTTTGGGGACGCGGGCACCGCTGTTTATGGATATCGTCTCTGTGATTGTGGCGCTCCTGCCGTTTTTGATCTATGGAGCGATTGTACTGGCAAAAAAAGGCAACTACCGTGGGCATGAAAGTGTCCAAAAACTGCTCTTTTTTGTTTCGGTGACTGTTGTGGCGTTTTTTGAGTATGGTGTACGCATGGAGGGAGGCTACAAAAATCTGATGGAGGGCAGCTCAGTCTCCCACAACTATCTGCTCTATGTGCTTATCTTTCATATCATTATCTCCGTGATTACACTGCTACTCTGGATCTATACACTCTATATGGCAATGCGCTATAAGCGAAGCAAGGCACTGCCCGGGCTCTACTCTGCGGCACACCACAAAGACGGACTGCGTACATTTGTCGGGATCATCCTGACGATGCTGACAGGTGCATGGGTTTACGCCCTGCTGTTTGTCTTCTGATGAAAAAGATCGCCCTCTCTGCCTGTCTTTTGGGTGAGAGCTGCCGCTACGACGGTACAGACAATCGTAACGACTTTCTGCTCTCGCTGCTTGACGGCAATGAGATCGTACCGTTCTGCCCGGAGGATTTCGCCTTTGGTACACCGCGCCCGACGATGGATCTTGTCAAGCAGGATAAAGATATCAGAGCCCTCTCAAACGAGACAGGGGAAGATCTGAGTGATCCTGTAATAGCCTATGCGAAAGCATTTTTTGACAGCCATCCCGATATCGATCTCTTTATCGGTAAAGACCGTAGTCCAAGCTGTGGTGTCTGCAGTGCAAGGGTGTATGACAGTGATAAAAACCTGATCAGCAGCGATGCCGCAGGATTGATGGCGGCAGAGGCGATCAAACGTGGGATCCCCGCCAAGGATGCCGAAGATTATACAAAGGATGAAGAAGTATGAAACAATTATCTATTTGGATTGCGATACTGTTTGTGATGATGACAAATGTACACGCGACGTTGCCGCATGATGACGGTACCAAGCAGGCGATCGTGAAGATCTATACGGTTGCCAAAGTACCGGACTATCTGACACCGTGGAGCTCGTCGATGCGCAGTGCCACAGGTTCGGGCGCTATCATCGAGAGTGACGGGCACAAGTATATCCTCACCAATGCCCATGTGGTCGCCAATCAGGCGTTTATCGAAGTGCAGCGCTATGGGGAGCGGCGACGCTATATCGCCAAAGTGCATGCGGTATCGCACCAGGCGGATCTGGCACTGCTTGAGGTAGAGAAAGCGGCATTTTTCGAGGGTGTCAAGCCACTCTCTTTTGGAGCACTGCCGCAAGTAGAACAGCGTATCGTGGTCTACGGATACCCCATGGGCGGCAATACACTGAGTGCCACTATCGGTGTGGTCTCTCGGGTAGAGCACCATGTCTATGCCCATAGCGGAGAGTCGTTTCTCGCTGTACAGGTAGATGCTGCGGTCAACCCGGGCAACAGTGGAGGTCCGGCACTCTCTGACGGAAAGATCGTAGGGGTAGTGATGCAGGTGATCACCAAATCACAAAATATCGGCTACCTTGTTCCTGTGACGATGGTCAGACATTTCCTTGAAGATGTCAAAGACGGCAAGGTCGACGGACTGGCGGATCTAGGACTGGCAAGCCAAAAACTCGAAAACCCGACACTACGCAGATATAAAGGGTTGGATGAGAACGAGACTGGTATCCTGATAGACAGAATCCTTTTTCACTCTTCACTCAAGGGGCTTGGCAAACCGGGTGATATCCTGGTCAGCGTGGATGGGCATAGGATCGAAAATGACGGTACCGTTGAATTTCGCGAGCATGAATATACCAACTTTCACTACTTCGTCGATCAGCATCAGATGGGAGAGAAGGTCAAGCTCGGACTGATCCGTGAAGGCAAACATATAGAGGTGGAGGCTCCGCTTAAGTACAAGGCGGACGATATGTTTCTGGTCAAAACCACCCGCTACGATGTGATGCCGACCTACTTTATCGACGGGGGCTATGTCTTTTCTCCTCTGACCCGCAATCTCATACGCTCGACTAGACGCAACAGACTCACGCTGAGTTATCTTGCAGAGCAGTGGCAGACCAAAGAGAAACAGGAGGTGGTCGTCCTGCTCAAGGTACTTGCATCCGATATCAGCCGGGGCAACAACAACTTTGCCATGTGGCCGATAGAGAAGATCAATGGTGAGACCTTTGTGGACTTCAAGGATTTTTACCGCAAAATGCAGCAATACACGGGACAGTATATTGTCCTCGAGGACAAGGACGGTTTCAAAGTGATCATCGATACCAAAGAGGCAAAAGCCAAACAAAAAGAGATTCTGAAAAAGTACAATATCGAATTTGACCGTTCGGAGGATCTAAGAGAAGAGAAGTAGGAGAGTTTTAGTCGTACTTCTTGAACTGCTCCAGCCACGCTTTGTCTTCATCGCTGAGTACGCCGACGCGTCCCAGCAGCTTGGCTTTGATCGAGAGGAGTTCGTCGGTATCGAGATAGGCAAGCAGGTCAGGATTGATAGTCGCTTCTTCTCTGCCGTAGCTGATGAGTTTGTCTATCTCTTTGAGTAATTCTTCTTTGTTGGGTACATTTTTTTCATTCATTTTGATATACTACCAAAGAAATTAGAAATTAGAAATTAGAAATTTAGAAAAGAAGGAGTTTGTATGTTGAATGTAGGTGATATGGTACCTGATTTCTGTCTACCTAATCAGGATGAAGAGGAGGTCTGTCTGCGTGATCTCAAAGGTAAGTGGATCGTGCTCTATTTCTACCCGAAGGACAACACCCCGGGATGTAGTACGGAAGCACAGGATTTTACAGCAGCATTGAAAGATTTCGAAAAGCTCAATGCCATCGTCCTCGGAGTCAGCCCGGACAGCCCCAAAAAGCATAGAAACTTCATCGAGAAGAAAGACCTCAAGATCACACTGCTTTCAGATGAAGAGAAAGAGCTATGCAAGACATTTGGCTGCTGGCAGCTCAAGAAGTTTATGGGCAAAGAGTATATGGGTGTCGTACGTTCGACCTATATCATAGACCCCGACGGCAAGATCGCAGCCAAATGGGAAAAAGTCAAGGTCAAAGGGCATGTAGAAGAGGTGAAGAAGAAGCTTGAGGAGCTGCAAAGCAAGGCATAGGTCATACACGATCATAATGTCTTGTTTTGTGCTCTGCGCTTTTTGGACTGTCTGAAGATGAGATCATGATCCGGCAGCCTTTGGTAGGCGTGGTCTCTATAAGGGCATATGATGTCTTGAGGTTTACCCGATAAAGCAGTGTTCTTAATGCACTGTCCGAGATGACGGTCTCTTCCCATATGAGCTGCTCAATGGTTTGGAAGGGCAGGTAGCTGCCATTTGCTTCTATCAGGATTTGCAGTAGTTTATTCTCTTTCTTCCCCAATTTTATCTCTTGGTCTTTACAGAAGAGTTTTTGTTTTTCATAATCATAGAAGTATTGGTTCGGCAATTTGATAATTTTGGAGTTATCGTTCTCCGCCGGAGGGGATGCTTTTGAAAGTCCCAATAGTAAAGCGGAGTAGAGCTCCTCTCTTCGAAAAGGCTTGAGAAGATAGCCACAGGGCTCTGTCTTGACCGCTTCATGCATTGTGTCATGATCGGTGATAGACGTGAGATAGACAAAAGGGATAGAATATCTCTGCTTGAGGGTTTTGGCGATCTCGATGCCGCTTTTGCTCTGCTTGAGTGTGATGTCCAGGAGTACGAGGTCGGGACGCGCCGATTCTATACCTGTTATTGCTTCTTCATAGTGTGTCGCCATACCGGCAAAGACAAAGCCCATCTTTTGAAGCGCACGTTGTATCTCCAGCGCGACGACTACTTCATCCTCGACTACAAAGATACGTCTACCCATCATCTCCCTCCCCTTTATATTCTCCCCACAGGATCTCTATGTGTGTACCCCTCTCAGTATCGATCTGCAAGGTACCCCGCAGCTGATAGCTTGCAAGAGACTCCATGATGAGCAGCCCGAGTGAGTCGTATGTTTTGGTGGTATCAAACCCTCTGCCGTTGTCCCGGATGACAAGTCTGTAGGCACCGCTATCCTCTTCGAGGATGATGTGCACCTCTCCGGGCTGCCCAGGGGTAAAGGCGTGCTGCATGGCGTTGGTGAGTGCTTCGTTGACGATAAAGCCGCAGTAGACGGCACTCTCAGAGTCCAGTGTAACATCAGTGTGTAAAGAGACGGTGATATGCTCGTTTGCGAAGGTGTTTTCTATCTGTTCGATGAGCAGCGAGAGATACTCATGGGCATTAACCGTACTGATGTTGTGGCTGTTGTGCAGCAGCGCATAGAGATGGCTGATAGAGAGGATACGGTTTTCCACCTGTCTGAGAGACGCGACCATTGTCTCATCCTCAGTCTCATCTATCTTAAGCCGCAGGAAGGAGACGATGGTCTGGATACTGTTTTTGACCCGGTGGTTGAGTTCCTGAAGCAGCATCTCTGTCTCCTTGACCGACTGCTTGAGCTGTGCGGTTCTGGTATCGACCAGCATTTTGAGCCGCTCCTCTTCGTTCTGTTGATAGCTGATGAGCTTCTGCTGGGAGGCTATCTTCTCTACGCGCAGCTGTTTGAGTCTATCGGCAAGCAGCAGGGAAAAGAGGAGGGTTTCTGTCAAAAGGGTGATCTCGACAAAGTAGGGCAGATGGGTGAAGATGTCGAAGTAGCCTTTGCTTGAGAGGAACATCATCGTTCCTGAAGCGGCAAGGATGATCCACCCCGCCATGATGAACTTCGCCTGACGGTTACGGTGCCAGAGTGCATAGAGGGTGATGCCAAAAAGCATCAGCAGAAGCAGTACGGGAAAGAGGCTGCGTAGACTGTTGAGATCGAAAAAATAGGTCACGAACACCGCAGGCACAAAGAGCACAAGAGAGTAGTGCAGCATACGGTTGAGTCTGGGGTACTGCTCAAGTCTGAGCACCTCTTTGGTAAAGAGCGCCAGAAAAAAGGTCGGCAGTGCGACAATAAAGGCAGCATACCGTACGATGTGGGCAGCATGCTCGGGAGAGAAAAAGTAGGCTTCCGCTACACCTCTGTAAAAAAGATGGTGGATGACGATCCCGGCAAAGGCGATCACGTAGTAGAGATAGACCCGTTCTCTAACAGAGAGGTAGATCACAAGGTTGTAGAGGATGATGATCGCCATTGCTCCAAAAAAGAGCGCAAGAATAAACTGGTGCCTGCTCTCATGCTGCCAAAAGGCATGTAGCTGCCAGAGCTTGAGTCCGACGATAAGGGTGGTCACATCGGTCGAGGCTTTGAGGCAGTAGAGCGTTTTGGTGTGTGGTGGCAGTGTGACTTCAAAGGCGGGATTGATGCTTTTCAGTGGTGAGCCGTGTGCCAGGCCGCTTTGGTAGAGCAGGGCTTTGCGGTCACCGTCGTAGAGCAGCACCTCCATACTCAAGGGATTGGTGTACTCTACGATACGTTTGAGGGGATGATCTGTCGGATTTTCCAGTACAAAGCGCACCCACACCGCAAAGTCTGGACTGTATTCAAAACCGATACGCTCTTTATCTGTTTGGGTAAATGGTTTGTCGCTGATCGTGTCGATGCTCTCTGAGCGGTTGTAGTCGATGTATATCTGGGCATGGGGCAGTAGCGGCTGCACAGGAAGGCTCTCGGAGAGAGTGAGCGCATACAACGGCAAGGCAGAGAGTATACACAACAGCCATACCACTATCCGCTTCAGTCCCATAACCCCTCCCTTTCTTCGCATCCATTATAGTCAAAAGATTCTGAAATAATGGAAAGTTAGAAAATTACAATATGTGACGCAAAATGTGACGTTTTTTGGGTAGCATTGTCTTGTTGTTTTGACATTTTTTGACAATTTCAAGCTATCATATTGATTACATTTACAAACCAAAGGAGAGGAAATATGAAAAAAAGTCTGATTGCGCTTGTCGCAGCGCAAGCATTGTTTGCCGGGGGAGACATCTCACCGGTTGAGCCGGAGATCAATCTGCCCGATGAGGCAGTGGCGGCAGCACCTGCGAGACACTACAATGCAGCACTCAAAGTAGGAACACTCGGTATCGGTGCGGATATCTCGCGTATGGTTACGGACAAGATCGGTCTTCGGGTCAACATCAACGGACTGCGTGTCAATCGTGCGGAGGATCTCGATGATGTCTCATACGATGCGACACTCACGTTGCTGACAGTGGGTGTGTTGGCAGACTACTATCCGTTTGACAATGCCTTCCGTCTAAGCAGCGGTGCCTACTACAATGGCAACAAATTTGAAGGAACCGCGACACCTGCGGCTACAGAGACGATCGATATCGGTGACAATACCTATACCGGCGCGCAGATAGGCAGACTCGATACCAAGGTAGACTTCAACAAATTTGCACCGTACCTCGGTATGGGCTGGGGGAACAAAGCGGTAGAGAAAGGCTGGGGCTTTACCTTTGATATCGGAGCGTTGTATCAGGGCTCGCCAAGTGTCTATGCCAAAGCAGTACCCAATGCCGCACTGCCACAGGCAACGAAGGATCAGATCGCAGCCGATGTGGAAAAAGAGCGCAAACAGATCGAAGATGACGTGACGGATTACAAATGGTACCCGGTAGTGATGATCGGGGTCAATTATACCTTTTAGTATAAAGTGAGGCTTGGTCTACTAAGCCGGCTTTTAAGGAGCTGGAGTAAAATATATAGATTAAATTCAAAAAAAGGAGAAGAATATGAAAAAAAGAATTTTGATAAGCAGTGCGGCGGTAGCGGCACTGATGATGACAGGCTGTGGCGGCGGAAGTAGCGATAGTGTAACCTCTGGAGTTTCGTCTTCAGCTATTGTAGAGGGGGTAGCGGTCGATGATCTCATTCTTAATGGTAAAGTTATTGCTGTTGATGAGAACAATCAGACGCTTGCAGAGGGTAGAACGAGCAGTGGGGATGGGAGCTATACTTTGACACTCGCACATCAAGGTGTGGTGGTCGTCAATGTAAGCTGTGATGAAAACTCTTCAATGAAAGATATGCTAACCGGTAATATACAGCGCTGTGGAGCTGAGGTAAATCTACATGCAGTAACAGCAGTAGAACCTGGAGTCAAAACCAAAGTTAATATTACGCCATTGACACAGGTGGTGTATGAAAGAGCCAAGACATTGGCAGAGGCTGACAGTAAACTTGATCCGGAAGATGTAGAAAAGGCTAGAACTGAAATCGGATTGATGTTTGGTCTGGATCCCGTAGCGGATGATCCTACGCAAGGTACGTATGCCGAAGTGGTACGGAGCATAGATCAGCTTGCAGAGGAGCATAACAGCTCTGTGATGCATGTGGCAACCACACTTGCAGAGGAGCTTGCAGACGGCGAGGCTGAGGGTGATGTAGATGATACTGTCAAGGCACTTGCGCAGGTGATGCACGATGAAAACATCACCAACCCTCTGACAGAGACCAATGGTACCTATGCGCCTCCTACAAATGCTGCATCACTAAGTGATGTAGAAGCTGCGAAGGCATTGGCTGATGAGCTTAGAGCACAGGCGATGAGTGTGGTGGATTATCAAAATAGCGGAACACCGGGCTTTTTGGATAATGAAGCAAGTGCAATGGATACCGCACTCCAAAATGTCACGATGAATATCGGATATATGGGGGATGCTATTGATACTATTGCTAATATGATTGGAGAATCATATGCGCAAGGTCAAATACATATTCAGAAAAATCCAATGGGACCTACAAGAGTATTTACTGTTGACAAAACTGGTACTGGAGCTTGGAGTTACGAGATCGTTGAAGGCGGCACAACCTGGAGCGGTACGGTCTCATTCCCAGAGGTATTGCTGGGGGATCAAGCAGAATCACAGCTATATACTACCGGTACACTTACAATGAATGTCCAAGGGGATGTACCTCTTGATTATACAGCAGTTACAGAGTCGGGTGTTGAGGACAAGCAGAGCTTTGAGGGTACTGT
>WFYB01000194.1 GCA_015490315.1 Sulfurovum sp.
CACTGGTGAGGCGTTCGGGTATTGCCAATGATATCATTGTTAGAGGACAAAAAAAAGACAATATCAATATCACAATTGACGGTGCCAAGATCCATGGTGCCTGTCCCAACCGGATGGATCCGCCCGTCTCTCATGTGCTTACCAACAATATAGACTATATAGAGCTCAATGAAGGACCTTTTAATGTTGAGGATTTTGGAGCGTTAAGTGCAGATATCAAGATCCATACCAAAAAACCCAAAAAGGGATTTGGCGGCGAGCTCTCTTTGAACAAAGGGAGTTATGATTATCAAAAAGAGGCGATGACACTCTCCGGCGGTACAGAACAGATCAGGATGCTTCTCTCTGCTTCCTATGAAAAAGGCGGTCAGTATGAGGATGGCAACGGCGATGATTTTGCCCGTCAGCAGGATCGTTACATTGCAGCGCATCCGGGTACTTCCGGGATGGGGTATCTGCCTCAGTATCGAGGTATGGATGCCTTTACTAAGAAGACACTGCTCGCAAAGCTCTTTTGGGACATCAGTGATACGCAGAGTTTGATGCTGGGATACACAAAAGACAGAAGTGATGATGTGCTCTATCCCAATACACCTATGGATGCTGAGTATGATGAAGGCGATATCTATACATTGGAGTATACACTTAAAGATCTGGGCAGATACTCCAAAGCGCTCACGTTGAGTGCCTACCAGTCAGATGTGGTACATCCCATGAGCAACCGTTATAGAAAATCCTCTGTTGTCAATGGTGTGATCACTCACAGGCTGACAAGCAAAATGCAGGGTATCAAGCTCAAAAACAGTTTTGACCTGCAGAAGCATCATCTGACAGTAGGCGCGGACTACAGCCGTCGCAAATGGGATGGTGCCTACTATAAAAACGGCAATCCCTTTCCTGCAGCAAGGTTCCACAGTATTTGGCAAAGCGAAACGGATAATATCGCTTTTTTTGCCAAGGATAAATTCGTGATGGACAGATGGGAGTTCAATACAGGGCTGCGTTATGATGCGACAGATATCTCTACGCAGAGACCGGGTGTTGCACAAAACAGTTATCATGATCTAAACGGCAATCTCTATCTGCGCTACCATGCTACAGAGCAGAGCAGTTATTTCGCCGGTTTTGGTGTCTCGTCGAGAGTGCCTGACGGCAAAGAGCTCTATTATTACAATAAAATGGGACAGGAGATAGGCAACCGTGATCTCCAGGAGGTGAAAAACAGGGAACTCGATATCGGGGCGGAATACCAATGGAAAGATCTGACACTCAAAAGCAAGTTTTTTTACAGTGATTTGAAAGATGATATCCTCTATAACGCAACTACAAAACGGTATGAAAACGTTGATGCTTCCATCTATGGAGTGGATATTTCCGGCAGTTATATTGTGTCTGAGTCTTCCTATTTTGACTACGGTATCTCTTATCAACGTGGCAAAAAGAAGCATGCACTGAGTGGTCAACAGGATAGGGATCTGCCGGAAATACCGCCGTTGAAAGCCAATCTTGCATTCACTTATGATTATGATGATACCCTGAGTCTGAAAGCAGAAACAGTCTACAGTGCCAAGTGGCGCCATTTTGATGTAGACAATGGAGAGCAGATGCTTAAAAGCTATACGGCAGTAAATCTGAAAGGTACCAAACAATTGGGCAAGCATGTAGAGCTAAGTGTCGGTGTGGATAATCTATTTGATAAAACCTATGCAGTCTCCAATACCTACAAGGATCTGACACTGATCTCCGGTGGAGGGAGTCAGGATGTGATGCTGCTCAACGAACCCGGCCGCTATCTCTACGCAAATCTCAAATACAGATTCTAACCCCGCGATACACGCGGGGCTTTCACATTTCTTACACAAAAACAGGATTAACTTCCAAAGCATCAGGTGGCGCAGAGAAAAATAGGGCTTCTATAAGCTTTTTATCATTTTTTTGCTATACTTGTGCGTATTTTTAAACACTTAAGGAGTAATCAATGGCATTATTTGATGATGTGAAAGAAGTAGTTGTCGAGCAACTGAATGTGAGCCCGGATGAGGTCAAAGAAGAGTCTAAGTTCGTAGAAGACCTCGGAGCGGACAGTCTTGATGTCGTTGAGCTTGTTATGGCACTTGAAGAGAAGTTTGATATCGAAATCCCTGATGATCAGGCAGAAGCGATCCAGACAGTCGGTGACGCGATCAAATTCATCGAAAACGTATAACAATGTGCATCTTCTTCTCCTGAGGGAGAGGGAGGATAAACTATATCTCAGTATTTTCAGAAAATATTGAGATATATCTTATAAAGTACAATAGGAGGAGCAGTGAAAAGAGTAGTAGTGACAGGATTGGGGATGATCAACTCTCTGGGTTTGGACAAAGAGAGTGCATTTTCCGCTATTGTTGAAGGCAAATGCGGTATCAAAGAGATTGAGAGTTTTGATACCGAAGGACACACAGTCAAGATCGCCGGTGAAATCACTGACTTCGATCCACTCAGCGTACTGGATGCCAAAGAGGCAAAAAAAGCGGATAGATTTATCCAGCTTGGGCTCAAGGCTGCCAAAGAGGCGATCGCCGATGCCGGACTTCCTGAAGATTTCAACAGAGAAACCTTCGGTGTCGCATCTGCTTCAGGAATAGGCGGACTTCCCAATATCGAAAAAAACTCTGTCGTCTGCGAAACGAGAGGACCAAGAAGAATCTCTCCATTTTTTATCCCCTCTTCACTGGTCAATATGCTTGGGGGATTTGTCTCCATCTATGAAGATCTCAAAGGACCCAACCTCGCCTCTGTAACGGCCTGTGCGGCAGGTACCCACGCCATTGCCGAAGCGGCAAAGTGTATCATGGTAGGCACAGCTGAGAAAATGCTCGTTGTCGGTGCGGAAGCTGCTATCTGTCCTGTAGGTATCGGCGGATTTGCCGCGATGAAAGCACTCTCTACACGTAATGATGATCCACAGCACTCCTCACGCCCCTTCGATGCAGATCGTGACGGTTTTGTCATGGGTGAGGGTGCCGGTGCTCTAGTGCTTGAGAGCTATGAAGATGCCGTAGCACGTGGTGCGACGATCTACGGTGAGCTGGTGGGATTTGGTGAAAGCGGTGATGCCAACCATATTACCACACCTACCATGGATGGCCCGCTGCGCGCGATGAAGATGGCATACAAGATGGCAGGCGAGCCGAAAGTGGACTATGTCAATGCCCACGGTACCTCTACACCTGTCAATGACAAAAATGAAACAGCGGCAC
>WFYB01000195.1 GCA_015490315.1 Sulfurovum sp.
ACATAGAGCCAAAAGGTGAACCAGTTGAGTCGGGGGAAAGAGACATCTTTCGCACCGATCATCAGCGGCATGACAATATTGCCAAAAATTGCCGGAATACCCGGGACAATAAAGAGGAAGATCATGATCACACCGTGAAGGGTGAACATCTGGTTAAACGTGTGTCCGTCTACAAACTGCCCCCCCGGTTGAAAAAGCTCCAGTCGCATTCCAAATGCTGTAAAAACAGCAATGAAAAAGAAAAAGAACATCACGGCTGCATACATCAACCCTATTCTTTTGTGGTCAATGGTCAGCAACCACTGCATCAGTTTGCTTTTGGGATGCCCAATAGCGGTGTGTGTTTCGTCGTAAAAAGTCTTAGTCATCTATTTCTCCTTTATGTGATGAATTTTCAGTGTTTCGCTCATTTTCTGCAATGCGCGCTTTTTTAGAGCTGCGGATCAGGTAAAACAGAAAGAGAAGCATAATGGCGGTCATAACAACCCCTGCAATCTTTTCCCATTTGAAAACATAGGTTTTTCCTTTTGGGTCATAGGCAAAACAGAACAGAAGTGTCTTGGCAATTGTCGGCCCCACCTTCCCTTGTGAAGACTCCACCAATGCCATTTTGACATCAAACGGCAGTTGTTCGATACCGTTTAGATAGCGCGTAATCTTCCCCTCCGGAGAGAGAATGATCAGTGAGGCGGGATGGATATAGTCCACAACGCCTGCAGGGGATACCTTTTTTTCATAGGAAAATCCCACTCTCTTTGCCAGTTCTGTAGATGAGTTGCCGTCAGAGACGAGAAAGTGCCAGGCATCTTTCACATAGGGTCTGCTCATGGATGCCAAGATATTCTCCCGTTTTGCTGCTGCAAGCTCAGGTCCTTCATTGTCAGCAAAACTGATCGTCAGGACTTTGTAATCCTTGTTCTCTTTCAAGTCAAGTTTGCTAAAGGTCTTTGCCATGTCATTCAGCTGCGGGGTACAGATCCCCGAACACCTGAAGTAGTTCAGTGAGATAATAGTGGGTTTCCCCTCCATCAACTCTTTCAATGTTGCTTTGCTTCCATCCTCTTTGATAAAGGTCAGGTCAAGCGGCACTTTCTCGCCTAGGTGTTCATTGATACCCAGCTGTGCTGCCTGTGTCCAGATCGCAAAGAGTAGAAAGATCAAGATTTTTCTCATATACACTCCCATTGTCATTTTATATTTAAAGAAATATTAAATAAATTTTAGAGGAAATAAACTTAATTCATAATAAATATGAAATATATTTATCAAATTATTCTTAAGATATATAATTAGTTTTTCTTATTAATGTTGGCTTTCTAAGTTGTTCTTATGTTAATCATAATAATTAAGGTAGAGATTGTGAAGAATGGTATACTTAAATAAAAATAAATTATATTTTAAGATAACATATTATTAAAAGTATAGGTAGATATTTTTTATACTTTTTTGAAGCTGTGTAGAAAAGGAACTATGCCTTTCCTTTTGCACTCTGGATAGAGTGGATATACTGATAGTCGACAGCGATCTTCTCCTCTTTGGGAAGTGATTTTGCCAATCTCCAGATCATCGCCTCAAAATCTTCGAAAAGATAGTTTGCCATGGATCCCGGGATAGGGTTGATCTCGTTGAGCATCACTTCATCATTGACCACAAAGAAGTCACAGCGGATGATACTCCCTCTAAAAAGCGGATCATAGATACGCTTGAAGGTCTCCTGGATCTTTTGGGTAAGCTCAGGAGAGATATCTGCGGCAAGTAGCTGTGAATCTCTGGAGAAATCCATGTACTTTTTCTCAAAATCGAGGAACTCCTCTTTGTGCGGCTCTTCGATGATCGAAAGCTCCCATCGGTCAGTATAGCAACCTGCCTGATTGTACTCTTTGACCCCTTCGATAAAAGGTTCGATGATCACATCATTGTCAAACTCGAATGCCACATCGAGCGCATAAGCAAGTTCACTCTCATCTCTGACGATACTTACACCGATACTGCTGCCGAGCCTGACAGGCTTGATGATCGCAGGCAGCGGTGTCTTGATCGTACGTGGATCGCTTTTGCTCAAGTGTTCATAGGGTACGGTCTTGACTCCGAGACTCTGCGCAAGGAATTTGGTATAGAGCTTGTTGTAGGAGAGTACGGATGCCTCGATGCGCGGAGAGATATACGGAATATCAAAAAAGCCCATCAGTGAAGCGATCTTGCCATCCTCACCGTCACGTCCGTGAATAAGGTTGAGCGCCACATCAAAACCGACCTGCTTGCTGCCGAACATTCCCTCGGTAAAGAACCCGCCTTTTTTCAAGGTGAGTTTTCTCCCTTTTTTATACTCTCCGGAGGAGAAGAGTTTTGAGTTGATCTTGTCTCTGTCGATCAGCCAAAATTCACGGTTTGCATCGACAAAGATATAGGTAATCTGACTTTTTTTAAGTACCTTTTTCATCGTAATTGCAGAAACGATGCTGATCTCATGCTCATAACTCGATCCACCAAACAAGATGGCTATATTCATTCTCTATCCTTTATTCATATCTGAACGCTCAACACTGAACGCTGAGCGCTTGCTCACAGCATCTTCGCAAATTCGCTGAAGATATATGCCGATTCGTGCGGCCCCGGGCTCGCTTCTGGGTGGTGCTGTACAGACATGACCGGTGCCTCTTTATAGCGCAGTCCTTCAATAGTATTGTCAAAAAGGTTGACATGGGTCACTTCCGCTACTTCAGTGATGTTGTCCGGAACGTTATAGTTGTGGTTTTGTGCCGTGATCTCAACACTGCCTGTCTGTATATTCTTGACAGGATGATTGCCGCCGTGATGACCAAACTTCAGTTTATAAGTATCGTAGCCGTGAGAGATGGAAAGCAGCTGATGCCCAAGACAGATACCGAACATCGGTACTTTCGCAGCAATCAACTGCTTGATCTTCTCCTGCTCCTCTTTGAGGATCAGCGGATCTCCCGGACCGTTGGAGAGAAAGACTCCTTCACACTCTCCCGCTTCAAACTTCGCGATGATCTTATCGGCACCCATAGAGTTGGGAACCACAGTCACCTCCATACCGGCATGGGTCAACTCATTGAGAATATTGCGTTTGACACCAAAATCGAGTGCAATGATCTTCTTGTTTGTCTCCGGCTTCTCGTAGGTAAAGGTGCGCGCGTCATAGCGCCCTTCCTGATGCACGTAAGGCTCCTTTGTGCTGACCTGCTCGATATAGTTGATCTCTTCGATACGCGGAGACTCCGCAAGGATCTTTTGCAGTGCCTCTTTGTCGTGTACTTCTGTCGATGCGACCATCATCATCGCACCCTCATTGCGAAGCATTTTGGTCAAGAAGCGTGTATCTACCGCGGTGATACCCAGCACATTCTCACGTTTAAGCAGACTGTCGAGACTCTCTTCGGCTCTAAAGTTAGAGTAGCGGGGCTGATACTCTCTGACGATGATACCTTTGCAGTGCGCACCCTTGCTCTCCATATCCTGTGCATTGCATCCGACATTACCGATCTCAGGCATGGTAAAGGTCACGAACTGACCCGCATAAGAGGGATCAGTCACGATCTCCTGATATCCTGTCATCGAAGTGTTAAAAACGATCTCTCCGACCGCCGTACCCTCCGCACCAAAACTCTTCGCTTCGAGCATCAAGCCATTTTCAAAATACAAGCTTACTTTATTCATTTATCACCCTTTAACATATACAAGCTTTTCGCAAGAAAAGCATCCCAACACTCATCACTCTTCACTTGACAAAGCGTAGTCTTTGTCATTATAGCATTCCCCGTTTTGCCAGCTCTTCCTGATAGAGTCTCTCATAAAGAAGCTCATAGTCCTGCGAACCGGGGATCACCTCTTTTTGCATATTTTTGATCTTTTCATAGACGATATCGTCGATCTCGTCATAGGCATCTGCAAATGCCTTAAATGACTTGAAAATGACATTTTTGACCTGGTTTTCATTGACGCTGTACTCTGCAAGGTAGTTCTCATAAAGCTCGTCGAGAATCAAGTGTGCAAGATCGTTGTAGCGGTCATCATAGTTCATGATCACACCATATTCGGGTGCCATCTTTTTCTTGATCATAAAAAAGAGCTGTCGCTCATCGGCATGCTGAAACTCGATCTCATCATAGTTCTCTTCTATGATCTTCTTGACCTTCTCATCGAGCGCACGCTCTTGGGCAAGGTTTTCATCGATGATCTTCTTGGCTGCCTCGACAACTGCATCTCTGCCTTTTGGCAAAGTGATAAAAGGAGCATTGGCTAAATCGATCCCTATTTTGGTCGCTACATATCCTGTCTGTTGTGGTTTCAATCTCATGGCTTTGAACTCCTTCTGTTTTGTTGTTCTTTGTTACGCAATCTTACGGACAGGTACAAAACCTGCCCCTGCAGGTTACCGAATAATCGTATCTTCCCGCTCTGGGCTGGTGGAGATGATACCGATCTTTGTACCGATCATCTCTTCAAGTGCCGAAATATACGACTGTGCCGTTTCTGGAAGGTCTTCGAATCTTCTGACACCCTCTGTTTTCTCCCATCCCGGGAAGGTTTGGTAGACTGCTTTGACATCTTCGAGATCATACGGTACATAGTCGATCTCTTTGCCTTCAAACTCATAAGCGACACAGACTTTGATCTCGTCAAAGCCATCGAGTACATCAAGCTTCATCAGTGCGACCTGGTCAACACCGTTGACACGTACCGCATGGCGCATCGCTACCGCATCGAACCAGCCGCAGCGTCTCGGTCGCCCCGTAGTTGTACCGAACTCGTGGCCGTTCTCTCTGAGACGCTTGCCCTCTTCACCCAGATCTTCACTCGGGAAAGGCCCGTTGCCTACACGTGTACAGTAGGCTTTGGCAATGCCGGTCACCTTGCCGATATCTTTGGGATTGATCCCCAGACCGCTGCATGCACCCGCACTGACCGTCGTCGAAGAGGTCACGTAAGGGTAGGTACCGTGGTCGATGTCAAGCATCGTACCCTGTGCCCCTTCGAGAAGTACCTTCTTCTCATTATCGAGAATCTCCCACATCAACTGTGTCGTATCACAGATATATGGTGCCAGCTTCTCCTTGTAGGACTCAAGTTCGGAGAGAAGTGCTCTCTCTTGGGGTGCTTCGACACCCATCGCATCAAAGACAGGTTTGTTCATCTCGAAATATGCCATGATCTTCGCTGTAAGCTTGGCAGGGTCGAGCAGCTCGCCGAGTCTGTGCCCTACACGTGCGACCTTGTCACCGTAGGCAGGCCCGATCCCCTTGCCGGTCGTACCTATCGCTTTGTCACCTTTGAGACGCTCGCGTGCCTGATCTATCTGGGCATGGTAAGGCAGCAGGATGTGTGCTTTGTCCGAGAGGAAAAGTCTACCCTCCAGATCATCGAACTGTGCCATCTCTTTGATGAAATCCACCGGAGAGAGTACCACGCCGTTGCCGACGATATTCTTCGCTTTGGGGTTGAGTACGCCTGAAGGGATCAGATGCAGCGCATAGGTTTTGTCTCCGATGACGATCGTATGCCCAGCATTATGTCCGCCTGCAAAACGGCAGACATAGTCATGCGTCTGCGCCATATGGTCTACGATCTTTCCTTTGCCCTCATCTCCCCACTGGAGTCCGACGATCAAATCTGCTTTACTGCTCATTTTCTACCTTATTATCCATTTTGTAACAGATGCACTCATCTGTATAGAGTGCAAATCCTGCCGCTTCTACACCTTCGATCCTATAGGTACCGCCCATAGCAAGAAGGTCATTGCCCATAAACATACGGAAAGTCATCGAATCGTAATATCTCATTTTCGCATAAAAAAGCGGTGAGAGCACCGCATGGGTATGATCGATGCTCAAGACACTCGCTTTCATCGCTTCGAGTTCACTGCGTATATCATCTGGGAAGATCTCCAGATCATCCAGATCCTCAAGCCTGTTGATCTTGGCAAGCGCTTCGATCCAGCTCGGCCCGATCTGTAGCAGCTTCTCCAGATTCATCGACTTGATCACTTCCAGAGAGATATCGTACTTCTCATGAAGCAGATGCGGGATACGGATATTGGATATCTGCATGATTGGCTCTATCCCTATTTCATTGAGCAGCATCATCGCCGTCTTGGCAACGACAGGAAACTCCCCGTCGATAATCTCAGCACCAATCTGATACTGCTCAATGGTCGGAAACGTAACCGTCGGCTGGATATAGAACCACTTTTTTGAATCGGTCGAGCGTCCCAGTCTTTTGGTGACAATACGTACGACATCCGCTGTAGAGTCTGCACGCAGCGTCACCTCATGGTTCTGCTCATCATTCAAACGTATCAACGGCTTTTTATCGTCAAAGTACTCATGCTGATGATAGGAAAAGATCGGCGTGACGATCTCCTCAAAACCCAGGTTTTCAAGTATCTCACTGGAGACAAACTCGATCTCCCTTTTAATTCTGGCACTCTGGGCGAAATAGAGTTTTGACCCGCTGGGGATCTCATGTTCAAATATCATGCGTCCTCTCTCTTCAATGCCGATTTGAAATACTCTTCGTTAAAGACACGGCTTGCCGTACCGTCAAACTCTCTGCGCCCGAGCTTTGCCAGAGCGAGCTCTACGGCATTGACCGCTGCGACCATCTCATAAGGCTCGATGAGTCCCATCTGGTTGATACGGAATATCTTCCCTTTGAGATGATCCTGTCCGCCCGCGACATTGACACCGAAATCTGTTTTGAGCAGATCGCGGATCTCTTTGGCATTGGGATCATCGATAGTCGTCATCGACTTTGCCGGAGACTTGGGGTAGATATGCAGTCCCAACGCCTCAAGGGCAAATCGTGTCGCTTTGGCACGGCGTGCCGTATCGCAGTAGAGCTTGCCCAGCCCGCCTCTTTGCGAGATCTCTTTGAGGATGGCACGCAGACCGATGATCAGAGTCGTCGCTGCCGTATAGGCTGTCGTGTTTTGACGCTGTTTTTTGATCTCTGTGGCAAGATTGAAGTAGTATCCTTTGCCCTCACCGATCTTCTCTATCGCCGCACGGCTCAGTCCAATGATCGCCAGACCCGGAGGCAGCATCAGTGCCTTCTGGCTTCCTGCGATCAGCGCGTCGATATGGGTCACATCGATACGCTCGACACCCACCGCTGTGATCCCGTCAGCAATGACCATGATCTTGGGGTCATGCGCTTTGATGGCTGCTGCGATCTCCTCCACAGGGTGTCTCAAACCTCCTGCGGACTCACTGATCTGTACAGCGACGGCATCGACAGAGGGGTTGGCTTTGAGTGCATCGATGACCTCCTCGGCAGTTGCGGGGGTGTCCCACTCATGCTTGATCTCTACATTGCCCAGTCCGTGCGCTTGCGCGATCTTACCAAAACGCTCACCGAATTTCCCTGCATTGACATTGAGTAGGGTATCATGGCAGAGATTAGTCACTGCCGCCTCCATCGCACCTGTTCCGGTCGATGCCAGCATCACCACCTCATCGGTGCCAAAAAGATCAAAAAGCGCTTCGCGCGTCTCTTTGAAGATCGCTTCAAATTCCGGGGTACGGTGGTGCAGTGTCGGCGTTGCCATAGCAAGTCTGACAGACTCCGGTACAGGGGTGGGTCCTGGGGTAAAAAGTAACATTTCTATCCTCTAAAATCACTTTTGTGATGACGTAATTAGAGGCGATTATATCGAAGAAGTGGTTAGAGACGGGTAAAGTGTTTGGAAAGAGGCAGGCGGTTGCCCTGCCTCACAAGCCAGAATTATGCCAGTACAGCGGTCTGCTGTCCGATCTCCTGGTAGCGCTTGTAGTAGTGCTCGACAAAGGCTTTGACCTTCTCATCGTTGGGCAGATAGACACCCTCTTCTTTATGGGCATAGCGACCCAGATACGCTGCAGCATCCTCTTTTTGCAGATAGCTTGCGGCAAGATCTCTGTAGGCATCTGTGTACGCCTCTTTCATCGCATCATATCGGCTATAGTCAATCTCGATCTGCCCTTCGTAGCGGATCACACCCGAGCCAAAGAGAATATCGAGATGGATCAGCCCTTCACAGTAGTATGGAAGCACTTCACCCACTTCACGCCATGCCATCAGACCTACCGCGCGGCTCACCAGATCATCGACGATATGAGGCTTGAGTACCGCAATCTCGTTGTCAAAAAATGCCATCAGCCCGCCTGTGGTGGCTTTGAACTCTTCGATATTTTTGAACTGTCCCGATGCATTCATCCGTGTCTCCGTATCGCTGTCGATCCAGAGGATATGCCCATACTCATGCCCGATCGTCGAGATATCGTAGAGCTGATGCCAAAGCTTGGGATCGTTCTCTATCAGTCTCTTCTGCTTTTTGACAAACGCCTCTCCGAAAATCTCCACAGAGAGTTTCATCACCGGCTTGCTCTTCTTGGACTCCATCACGAAGTCTGCATACGCAAAGATCTTTTTGCCAAGCTCTGCAGAGACTTTTTCATCATTGGGGACAACCTGTGCAGAGAAAAGTCCGTTGAACTCCGCTGCATAGTAGAGCATAGGCTGCCCGATATAGAGCTGCGTCTCATCAACCTGCTTGAGGTTCTTTGTGATGATCCGCTCCGCTTCCTCTCCGAAGGATTTTGCCATCTTTGCGGCAAAAGATTTGATATTGTCCCGCGTATGCGATCCCTCCTGAAGCTTCGGATTGACGATACGCAGATCCCACTCCAGTGCGACCGCTTTGCGATAGTGATCCTCATAATACTCCAGCGGGTGCCCGACCTGCAGAGGGGTAGTGATCGCCATCCATGCTCTGTCCACCTCAGCCCACTTACCGATCAGTTCATCGGTCTTGGTATGCGCAAACGCCTCTTTGATACGGGTAAAGTAACCTATCCATGCCTCTTTCTGACCAAAGACCTCATCCTCTTCCTGGTTCAGCAGCGCGATGAGCTGCTCAAGCGAGATCACCACCGCCTCTACCTCTTTGGGGAATGCTTCGGCATAAGCGACTGAGCGGTATTTGGCATCTTCGTCTTTTTGCAATACCGAATAACACCTGTCTCCGATACAGCCGTTCTCATCAGGATCAAGGAGAGATTCGGAAGCGAGCATCTCCATCACTTTGGCATCATCACCGTTAAAGAGCTCATGCAGTTCGAGGTTGATATCGTTGATAATACGGTGCGTCCAGTGGCTCTGCCACTCACTCATACGCAATCCCACAAAATGCACACCAAAGATCAGCCCACGATAAAAAGGGGTCAAGAGCTTGTGTTCTTCGATCCACCCTATCAGACTCTCATGTCTGGCGATATGCAGCATACTCACAAACCCGTAGGCAAGCTCTTTTTTGAGCCGAATATCCTCTGCGCTCAGCCCCTCTTTCTCCATCACCTGTACCAGCGCATCTTCACGCAGGCTGACGATACGGGTGAGTGCCGCCATTTTGGTCTCTCTGGTCTGGGGCAGTCCCAATAGCTCCAAAAAGGCACCCACTACCTTCTCGGCTCTTTCATGCCTCTTGCCCTCTTCGAGCAGCTCATAGTATCGGTTGAGACTCTCTTGACGCTGCTGCAGTTCAT
>WFYB01000196.1 GCA_015490315.1 Sulfurovum sp.
AGCAGGTACCGTGCTTGATCCACTCATGACGATGCAGGTAGCTGCTGTATCCGGGCATCAGCTCTTTTAGCTTCTGGCGTGTAGCCTCACTGAGCTTTAGAGGGGGGAGCTTGCGCCACTGCTTGCGTTTGTCAAGCATGATCAGATTTTGAGGTACACCACAGTAGACCTTGCTGCGAGGCTGTGGCCAGAGTCCATGCAGGACAAAACGGTCATCACTCCGACGTGCCTTAAGCAGATCGAGTAGGTTGCGTTTGCACTCTTTTTTGTAACGGTGTGTCTGGCAAAAGGCATTGTGCCAGCTGAGTGCGAGCAGATTATCGTGAGAGAGTTTCGCTTCATGCTCTCTGCGCTGTGTCACTGAAGCTACGGGCGCGACTGCCGGAGCGACATCGAGTCTGCTCTTGGGGGCGAGGCATCCACGCTCTACCCAACGCTGTGCAGGCTGCACCCCCTTGACAAGGATGAGTTTCTGACCTTTGTGATCACCCAGTACCGTATAGCTATGGCTTTTTTGGAGATGCACCCCATGGGTATTGCGGGTATGTTTCATATTGTTATAGGCTTCACACTCCTTCAGTGCGACAGCATCATAACGTGCAAAAAGAATCAGTGTAGTAAAAAAAAGAAGTGTAATAACTCTATGCATCCATATCCCTCATCAAATAAAATGAGGGATATTATACTGTAAATTAGTCTAAAAAGTGATCGAGAAGTTTATCTTGGGGGATCTTGACCAGATCGGCAGGAACATTCTTGACAATACGCTCTTTGGTCTCTCTGGAGAGATGCTCCATCAGTTTAGGGTTGTACTCTTTGATAAATGCCAGAAAAACCTGCTCCGGTTTCAGTTTGGCAACAATCTCATCGATATCTTTGGCGATCTCTTTGATCAGACGTCTTTTGCGTTCGTTCTGAAGTTCATGCTCTTCATTGATCTCATGCTTGAAGCGCCCCGCTTCATCCGTAACGATCTCATGCAGTTTTTTGTGGGCATCTATATAGTCAAGTGCATCGAGCAGATCAAGGCTGTAGTAGGTCTTGAGTTCACCTCTGACAGTTTTTTCATATTTTTTTACTTTATAGACTTTGAGTTCTCCTTGACTTGCTACAATGACGATAGTATCTTCCAATTTCATGGTCGCTCCTTTGTTTGGTATACCCTATGATAGCACAACCTTGACAACAAAGGATCAACCAAAGTTGCATTTTTTGTTTTTCGGACTATGCTATAATGGGCTAAATCAACCTAAAAGGAGTTAGAAATGGCTGTTACACTTATGGATCTGCCTTTTGCAGAAGATGCCTTGGAGCCTGTCATATCACGTGAAACGATACAGTATCACTACGGCAAACACCACAAAGGCTATGTCGACAATACCAATGCGCTGATCAAAGGTACCGAGCTCGATGACGAAGTACCGTTGGTAGATATCGTCAAGAACAGTGACGGTGTCCTCTTCAACAATGCAGCACAGGCATATAACCACAACTTTTACTGGATGTGCCTCACGCCAGACCCCATGCCTCCCTCACCCAAGATGGTCGAACTAATAGAGCGTGATTTCGGGAGTTTTGAGAGTTTCAAAGAGCAGTTCCTCAATGCGGCAGCGACCCTGTTCGGTTCCGGCTGGGCATGGCTCGAGCTTGACGTCAATGAAAAACTGGTCATCACACAGCGCTCCAACGGTGATACCCCTATCATCTATCACCACACCCCGCTTTTGACGATGGATGTCTGGGAGCATGCCTACTATATAGACTATCGTAACGACCGCAAAAAGTATCTGGAGTCTCTCTGGGAGCTTATCGATTGGAAATTTGTCGCTTCCAACATCATAGACTACTATCATGACCTGACAGAGCCATGCAGGGAAAACAGTGAACTCTGTGACTATATCGAGATGCTGCAGCATGAGAATGAGGTGACGACTTAAGAAGGTACCGGAGGTACCCTTTATCCTCTTTCTGCTATCATACAGGCATGATATTTGATGACCTGACCTTTCTTCAAAACCTAAGCCTTGAGGCGTACCCGGGGTATTTCGGCACTGCGCGCAAGGCACCCTGTTCTCATAGGCGCAGACGCTCCAACATGATGCTCAATCCACTCAACCTCAAACATCTCAACCGTATCGATGATAGTGATGCCGATATGATCACCCTCAACCTCGAAGATGCCATCGCTCCATCCAGAAAAAAAGAGGCACTCTACAATATCGCACTCTTTCTCTCACATCTTCCACAGAGCCCAAGCTGCATTATCGTACGCGTCAATCCTCTTGGACAAGGCGGTGAGGAGGAGATCGCTTTTTTGAATGATTTCGCTTTTGATGCTGTACGCCTTGCAAAGGTCAAAGACCAACATGAGATCGCCCGTGCCCTGAGCCTGCTCGACGAGACAAAAGAGCTGCACATCTCACTCGAGACCAAAGAAGCATTTGAGAGACTCTCATCGCTTCGTATCGACCCGCGGCTGACGACTGCCAACCTCGGCATACTCGATCTGCTTACGTCACTGGGGCTGCCTCAGTC
>WFYB01000197.1 GCA_015490315.1 Sulfurovum sp.
GAATTAGGAATTAGGAATTAGGAATTAGGAATTAGGAATTAGGAATTAGGAATTAGGAATTAGGAATTAGGAATTAGGAATTAGGAATTATATGGTTCCTTAATTTGGAATAAAAGCGTTTTGTAGGGGCAATCCCTTGTGGTTGCCCAACTGAAAGAGAGGAAATAGCATGATAAAAGTAGGTGTTGTCGGAGCCAGCGGTTATACGGGGCTGGAGCTGGTCAAGATGCTGGTATCTCATCCTGGATTTGAGCTGGTCTATCTGGCGACAACACAGGGTGATACGATGATAGAGACACTACACCCCTCGCTGGAGGGTGTGATCTCTATGGGTGTGGAGAAAGCCTCTGTGGAGGAGGTTGCCAAGCGCTGTGAGCTTGTCTTTCTCGCACTCCCTCACAAGACCTCAATGGGCTTTGCCAAAGGGCTGCTCGAGGCAGGTGTGAAAGTGGTCGATCTCTCGGCAGACTACCGACTGGAGCAGGATACTTATGAAGCGAACTACTGTGAGCATGAAGATAGTGCACATCTTCCAGATGCAGTCTATGCGCTTATAGAGTACTATCGCGATGAACTCAAAGATGCAAAACTCGCAGCAGGACCGGGATGCTACCCGACGGCGACACTGCTTGGCATCTTGCCTTTTATCCCCTATCTTGATGAGAAGAGTCCGCTTTTTGTCGATGCCAAGTCGGGACTTAGCGGCGCAGGGAAGAAGCTTACAGAGATGACAAGCTTTGTCAATATGAATGAGAATATCTTTGCCTACAATGCCCTGAAGCACCGCCATGCGCCTGAGATCGCAGAGAAGATAGCGAAGATACACGGCGCCAAGATGCATGTCAACTTTGTCCCGCACCTGATCCCGGCAACACGTGGAGAACTGGTCTCAGTCTATGGTGTCCTCAAAGAGGAGATCGACCCCCTGGAGATACTCAAAGTACACTACAAGAACGATCCGTTCATCCGTATTCGTGAAACACCAGTTGACATCAAGAGCACGGCGGGAACGCACTTCTGCGACATCTATGCCGCCCGCAATGGCAATGCCCTTTTTGTCAGCTCCGCTATTGATAACCTCCTGCGCGGTGCTTCCTCACAGGCATTGGCTGCGGCTAACCTCATGTGCGGCTATGATGAAGGGCTGGGGCTTCCTACGATCCCTTATATGCCGTAGATAGAATATAGTGATATTCATAAATATAAATGTGTGAGGCGGTAATGAAAAACACTAAAATAAATGATCTACCCGCTACCCGCTACCCGCTACCCGCTATTACAGAGGGTGCACTATTCGTAGCTGACTCCCATTATCCCCATCATGGCGATGCCTTTTTAAAACTCTTGCAAAAGCTTGAGAATGGTGAAGTACAAACACCCCAGCTCTTTTTGATGGGTGATAACTTCGATTTGCTTTTTGGGTATAACGACTATATCCGGAGCTTTTCAGAAGAAGCCATTGCACTGCTTCAAAAGCTCTCTCAAACCATCGAGATACACTATTTTGAAGGCAATCATGACTTCTGTCTCAATAACATATTTGAAAATATCAATGTCTATAGCAGGGATGTTCAGCCTGTACGTTTCGCTCTTGGTGAAAAACAGGTAGCGATCTCGCACGGTGACAGATATGCCACAGGCAGGGGGTATGATCTCTACTGCCGTATCTTGCGTAACCGCTGGACACTCACACTGCTCAAGCCTCTTCAGAGAGCGATCATCGATCATCGCATGGACAAGCTTGCACAAAAAGAGATCTGCCGTGAGTTCATGGGGTTTGAGCAGAGAGTCGGTGAGATACTCAGCCACTACCCTGATGACGATCTTGTGATCGAGGGACACTACCATCAGGCACGTGTGATAGGCAAATACATCTCTCTGCCTTCACTGGCATGTCAGAAGCAGGTGGGTGTCATCTCCGGTGGAGAGATGGCATTTGTAGATATAGACAGGCTGGAGTGATGGTCTATCTTATCCTTTTTTTGAGTGCGATGGGGGCGGCGACACTTTTGCCGATCTACAGCGAAGCGGTACTGCTCTACGATCTCTCCAAAGGCTATTCTCCTTTTTGGCTCTGGGCAGTTGCTACACTGGGCAATATAATCGGTTCGGTGATCAACTATTTCATTGGCTTTAAGGGTGAGGAGTATCTTGCGAAGAAAGGGTATCTCTCTGGAACCAAAATGGATCGATCACGTGCAATGTTCCAAAAATACGGAGGATATGCTCTGCTCATGTCGTGGATGCCTGTGATCGGGGATCCGCTGACTTTTATCGCCGGTGTGCTACGTTATGACTTTAGACGGTTTGTGCTGATTGTATTTTTTGCCAAAGGAGCGCGCTATGCACTCCTGATATGGCTGACAGGCTACTATTTTGCCGATGTCGATTTCGTCAAGGCGATTGTCAAGATCTTTGTGAAGATGTAGCAGCTTGTAGTTTGGCTGCAAGTTCTTTGTCGGTATAGAACGAACCAAACGGGATAAGCGAGAGGATAAAGTACTTGATCGTCTCCTGTATGCTAAAGCCTGCCTCTTTTTTCGCTTCGATGATCTGGTAAATGAAGGCAAAGACAAGCAGTCCGTGGATCATCCCTACGATTTTGGTAGCGATAGGGTAGCCGAAGTAGTACTTCAGCGGCATAGCGACAAAGAGAAGGATGAGATAAGAGATCCCTTCGATCTTGTTGACGATTTTGAATTTCTGTAACTCGGACATACATTCTCCTAATTTGATTTTGGGGAAGTATAGCGAAAGTTGTTTAATCGCCAATCAACTCACTGCATAGATCAAAGCGGTTGTGGGTCATCAGGTGCACTTTGCCATGCAGTTTCATCATATCATCGAAGATGGCTTTGGAGAGGGCGAAGCCTACCTCCTGCTCTTTGCCTTCTCCATCCATTGCGGCGAGGTTCATCTCATCGATGATCGCTTTGGGTACGGAGATACCGGGTACTTTATCATCGATGAAGTTGGCGGTACGGGCACGTACGATGGGGAACTGCCCGAGCACCAGCTGTGCCTCCCTGGCAGTCTCTCGGATACTACTCTCTTTTGCTTCTTCGAAGAGTGCCAGCAGGTCTTTGGCGTTTTCCAGATCATAGACAGGCTGGGTGATGATAGCACGCGCACCGTAGTTGAGTTTTTTGATCATGCGCTTTTTGAGGCTGTTCATATCTTTGGCATGGGCATTACTCACCGCAAAAGGGTAGATCGGCTTGGGCGCAGGGTTGAGCGGTTTGTTGGAGTAGTCCACGCCGTTGTTGAGATGGTAGATGATGCTCAAAAGCAGCGTAGAGTCACGCTCCAAGACCCCTTTGACCTCCGGTTGATCGGAGAATTTGGCAGGGTCACCCGTGAGTGCGAGGATGCAGCGCAGATCGAAGTCGTTGGCACCGAGCAGGGTAGATTGCAGCGAGAGCTTATTTTTGTCGCGCATACTCATCGTAGCGATCACCGGCTTGCCAAATGCCTGCTGCACTTTGATCGCAGAGAGTACACCGCTCATCTTGAGTTTGGCAAGGGGATTGTCGGTACAGGAGAATCCGGAGACTTTCTCTTGAAGATTATATTTTTTAATATCTTCTATGATAGGCTGGATCGAAGCACCGTGTGGCGGGTTGATCTCGACCGTGATGAACTTTTTGGTCTCATTGCACAGAAAATCGCAAAATCTTTCAAACATCTGTTTCTCTTTTATGGGGTATTTGGGTTTATTGGTTATAATTTTACCCAAATAAACCATAGAGAGAGATCATGGCAAAACTGGCTGTATTTGATTTTGATTCGACGTTGATGGATGGTGAGACCATCGATTTTTTGGCTGCACCGCTTGGGCTTGAAGCGCAGGTTGCGGCGATCACTGAGCGTGCGATGGCGGGGGAGCTTGATTTTTTCAAATCACTTGTGGCACGTGTAGCACTGCTTGAGGGCTTGGAGAAGCGCAAGGTCGATGAGATCTGTGACGAACTGCCGATGATGCCGGGCGCTGCTGAGACAGTAGTGGGACTCAAAGCACGAGGCTATACGGTCGTCTGCTTCTCCGGCGGCTTTCGCAACGCGACCAAGCCTGCCTGTGAACGTCTCGGTATCGATGCGGACTTTTCCAACTTTCTGCATGATGAGAACGGTATCCTCACCGGACGGGTAGGGGGTGAGATGATGTACTCTGATGCTAAAGGCGATATGATCGTCCGTATGCAAAAGCTGCTCGGTATCGGCAGGGAGGATACACTCGTCGTAGGTGACGGTGCCAATGACCTGAGTATGTTCGCCCATGCAGACACGCGTGTAGCGTTCTGTGCCAAGCCGCTGCTCAAAGAGGCGGCGACACACTCTGTAGATACCAAAGATCTCACAGAGATACTCAAGATCGTATAGCGACCGATGAGAAAGCACTGCACAATACAGGGTATTGTCCGGCAGTTGCTTCAATACAGGAAGGAATTAATATTAGGTAATATCATAGCGATAGCCGCTACGTTGCTGGTCGTTGCAATTCCTCTGTTTATCCCTATCATCGTAGATGAGCTTCTTCTGGGCAAAGACCACCATTTTATCGCATGGATATCGACCCACCTCTGGCAGAGTGACAC
>WFYB01000198.1 GCA_015490315.1 Sulfurovum sp.
ATTCAAAAGTACAAGCAGGATTAGGAATAACGCGAGAACAAACAACATTAACGGTAAATGTAGGTCAAGCATTAAAACTCCTCATGTAATTTCGCGCTATTTTACCATTAGCCAGATGAGAAGCGGGTTAAAAGTTATACTTTTTTGAGGAATGCCAAAAAGTATTCGATATCTTTTTCATCACTGAAACTTATCTCTACACTTTTGGCTTTTATCTTGTGTTTGAAAGGGAGTGAACGGCTGATCTTCTCACGGTATTTCTCAAGCAGTTTTTCCTCCCCGCTCGTTTTGGGTGAAGTGGGCTTGCCCTCTTTGTAGCCTTTTGCCATTTTTTCGGCATCACGTACGCTGAGCTTCTGCCCGACAATACTGTCGATGATCACTTTCTGTCTTGCATCATCCAGCCCTACGAGCACCTTTGCGTGCCCCTGCGAGATCTTGCCCTGGGCAACCTGTTTCTGTGCATAGGCAGAGAGCGTAAGCAGGCGCATGGTATTGGTAATCTGCGAACGGCTTTTATGCACTATAGAAGAGAGTTCGTCATGGGTGATCTTGTGTACCTCGATCAGCTCTGCATAGGAGTGTGCCAGTTCGATGGCATTAAGGTTCTCTCTTTGGATATTTTCGATGAGCGCCAGCTCACGCATACGGATATCATCGATCTCAACATCAGCGACGATCGCCTTGATCGTATCGAGCTTCGCAAGCTTATGCGCACGCAGACGGCGCTCACCCGCGACCAGAAGATAGCCGTCCCCTTTGGGGATCACCACGATAGGCTGCAAAAGTCCATGCTTTTTGATCGACTGGCTCAACTCCTTCAGTGCCGCCTCATCAAAGTGCTTACGCGGCTGAAACGGGTTGGGGGATATCTGCTCTACAGGCAGCTCCTCCACATGGGCACCCTGTGCCTCAAGTTCGAAACTATCGATATCGCTAAGATCTTTTTCGTAGGCCTCTTCTACTTCCGAGAGGATCTCTCCAAGTCCGCGTCCCAGTGCCATACTAACCTCTGGCGATCACAGTGGCAAGGTCACGGTAAGCGACAGAGCCTTTGGAACTACTCGCATAGTGTGTGACGGGCTTGCCAAAACTTGGGCTCTCAGCGATCTTGACATTGCGCGGTACGACAATACACTGTTTGCCTTTTTTGACATGAAAGAGTTTGTCTTTGAAGTGGTGGCTGAGATCCGCAAGTACCTGTTTGGAGAGGTTGTTCTGCTTGGAGTACATCGTCGGCAGGAACCCTTTGATCTTCAGCTTCGGATTAATCGTCTTTTTCAAGAGACTTACTGTATTGAGAAGCTGTGCCAGCCCCTCAAGCGCGAAAAATTCACACTGGATAGGGATGATGACTGAATCTGAAGCGCTCAAGGCATTGATAGTGATAGGACCCAGTGCCGGAGGCGAGTCTATGATGATGAAGTCATACTTCTCCCTGACCTCCTTGATCTTCTCTTTCAGCACCAATTCTCTGTTCTTCTTTTTAGGGTTGTAGAACTCTTTTTCTATCCCCACAAGACCAATGTTAGAGGGGACGATATCGAGCTTCTTGATCGCTGTTTTGAGGATCACTTCAGAGAGCTTTTTTGTCCCGATGAGTACATGGTAGATATTGAACTCGTAGTCATTTCTATTGTACCCGAGGCTGGTTGTCGCATTGGACTGCGGATCGATATCCAGAAGCAAAACTTTTTTGCCTTTCTCTGCCAATGAAGCCGCGAGATTTACCGCTGTCGTTGTCTTTCCTACGCCACCTTTCTGGTTGGCTATACTGATCACTTCACTCATCTTAGACTATACACCCTTCTTCCCTTTAATAGTATCGAACCGTCACTGCACAACTGCGCATCTACCAAACTGACTTTCGGTTCATTTTCATCGTTTTCAATATGAACTGAAAACTTTCTGCTTAGCTCAAATTCTATCTCATACTCACTAAATATCTGCTTCCATTTTGGAAATTTTTCGAGTGTCAAAAGGTACTTTTCGAGGAGCTTCTGGGGAGAGATATCGTACTGCAGGGCACTGTAGCCTTTTTTCGATTGTTTTAAATTGATACCGATACCGACAATAACGGTTTGGTCTATTTTGTGCGTGATCGTTCCGCCTACTTTTTCATCATTTTTATAGAAGTCATTGGGCCATTTGAGCCAGATATCCTGACCAAGTTCCTGCAAGACCTTTTTCATGATAAAAGAGAAGTAGATAGAGGCTGAAGAGAGCGGCAGATCCTCAGGAAGCAACACCAACGGCAGTGCCACAGAAGCAAAGAAGTTGCCTCTGCCGCCATCCCATTCATTCTCTCTGCTGCCCACACCGGCTGTCTGCTCGGCAGCGATCACCGCGACAGGTGCACGAAGGCTTTTGTCGGCTACCACCTCTTGCAGATAGCGTTGTGTAGAGGGGAGCTGATCAAAGGATAGTATCTCCAACCTTCTTCCCCCTTCCCACACAGTATGCCTTTGCGGGTACTGCCTTTTTTGACGACGGCTGGATCGTGCCAATCTTCAGTACCCCTTTTTGACAGCCGACCTCTACGGTATCTCCGTCAAAACCGAGAATCTCACCCGGCCGGTAGGCACCTTCGGTATCCGACAGTGCCAGTCCATCATACTTGGTACCATCGCTACTGAAAATACCGGGCCACCCTTCAAATGCCCTGTATTTGTTATAGATCGTTTCTGCATCCGAAAAGTCGATCTCTCCGTCACTCTTTTTGATCTTCTTGCAGAGTGTTGCCCTCTTCTCATCTTGTTTGAGAGGTGTGATCTGATCAAAGTTGCGAAGTGTAGTGAGTGTCACCTCGCAGGCATCCTCTGTCAGCTGTGCCATCAGCTCCCCAAGACGCATCTCTTTTGGGATACGAAAACGCTTTGTCTCCAGAATATCTCCAGTATCGAGTCCCTCCTCCATCAGCATCGAAGTGACACCGGTCTCTTCATCTCCATTGAGCAGCGACTGCTGCACCGGTGAAGCACCGCGATACTGGGGGAGAAGTGAGGCATGCAGATTGATACAAGGTGCGATATCGAGGATCGATTTGGGCAATAGCTGTCCAAATGCCGCCACAACGATAAAATCGGGCTCTACAGCTTTTATCGCCTCTTCTACCCCCTCATCACTCAGACGCTCCGGCTGAAGGATCGGGATACCGTGTGCTTGTGCCAGCACTTTCACAGGTGGTGGAGTCAGAACCTTCTTGCGCCCTACCGGACGATCAGGCTGTGTTACCACAAGCTTCACATCCATATCATCAGCTTCGATGAGCGATGCCAATATCTCTCTGGCATACACAGGTGTCCCCATATATACAATTTTTTTCTTCATCAAATCTCCTCTCACCCTTCCCGCTTCTCAGGCTTAAAGAGTGTGCCGCCTTCATGTTTGCCTTGCAGCAAAAACGCACGTACAGCATCGAGATCAAAGCCGCTGGCGAGGAACATCTCTCTGCCGTGTTTCATCAGATAGTCAGCTGCCTGGAGTTTGGTCACGATACCTCCTGTGGCGAACTCATTGTTCGGTGTGTGCTCTGCACATAGCTCTGTGTCACTGATATGTGTGACCACTCTCCTCGGCTTTGCATCGGCATGGCAGTTGGGATCTTTGTCGTAAAATGCATCGATATCCGAGAGTATCACCAGCATTTTGGCATCAAAATGGTGTGCCACGTGTGCCGAGAGCCTGTCGTTGTCCCCAAAAACAAGCTCTTCGATACTGACAGTATCGTTCTCATTGATGATCGGTACTACACCGTTTGCAAGAAGTGTGTCGATGGCATTTTTGGCATGCTGGGTATGTTCTTTGGAGTCAAAAACATCGGCACTGAGCAACACTTGTGAGCAAAGCAGTTCATAGCGTGCGAACTTCTCCTGATACATTTTCATCAAGAGCGGCTGTCCTATCGCGGCAAGCGCCTGACGGTTGGCTACCGAATGTCGATCCAGCGGCAGCAGTGTATACCCTGCCGCTACCGCTCCGGAACTTACGAGTATCACCTCATTGCCTGCCGCTTTGAGATCAGCGATCAGTGCTACCAGTCCTTTCATCCGCTCTTTTGCGATCGTGCCCTCAGAGGTCAGTACGTGTGAGCCTACCTTAATCACCAGACGCATTATTCGGCCTCACTCGCCTCTGTGGAAGATATCTCTGTCTCCTCTGATGCCGCTGCTTCTTCTGCCTCTACCTGTTTGACCAGATCTGCCAGCGCATAGCGCAGCGGCTCTGTATTGAGATGTGCTACCGATGAGATCGGGAGTACAAAGAGCGGTGCCTGCTCAGGGAGCGTCAAGCCAAAGTCATTTTTGAACCCATAACTGAGATAGTTCTCGTCTGCCTTGTACTGCTTTAGTGTCTCATTGGGCTCCAGCCCGATATCTTGGAGGAACTTCTGCGTCAAAGTGTTGACCTCATCCTGACTCAATGCATCGATCTTGGTCACAGCGACTGCATGCTTGCGTGTCGCAAGTGTCTTGGAGTAGCGCTGCAGTTCGACAAGCAGGGTCTCATACTGATACTTCATCTCTCTGTAATTGGAAGCATCG
>WFYB01000199.1 GCA_015490315.1 Sulfurovum sp.
CATCGGCTGCATCGACCACCTTTTTTAATTTAGGCTCTTGTTTCATTATTTTGTCTCCTTTTCACAGAGCAAAGCTCCGTGAAAATTCCTCTCACTAAAGCTTCGCCTATCGGCTCAGATGACTGCGTCATATCATGTCTTCTTTCGGTGCGTGACTACGCACCCTACCTACTACCTGCTACTTTCTACTTGCTCACTTCTCCCAGCGTTTCATAGGCAGCTTTGATCGCATCGTCGATCATCTCATCTGTGGTAGCCGTAGAGATAAAGCCCGTCTCGAAAGAGGAGCACGCCAGATAGACACCGCGGTCAAGCATCCCTTTGTGGAACTTGGCGAACATCTTTTGGTCATTTTCCATCGCATCGGCAAAGTTCTTGACCGGCTTGTCTGAGAAGAAGAAGCCAAACATACTGCCGCGTACATCAGTCACCATCGGCACACCGACCGCATCTGCAGCACTCTTGAATCCCTCCATGAGCCTTTTGGCTTTGTTGCCAAGATCGACATAGACAGATGGGTTGGACTTAAGTTTGCGCAGACTGGTCAGTCCTGCTGCCATCGCAACAGGATTACCGCTGAGTGTACCCGCCTGATAGACAGGGCCTTCCGGAGAGAGGTGGGACATGATCTCACGGCTCGCACCAAACGCCCCTACAGGCATCCCCGCTCCGATCACTTTGCCCAGTGTCACCATATCTGGCTTGACAGCAGTAATACCCTGTGCACCTTTCAGGGAGGCTCTAAATCCGCTCATCACCTCATCGAAGATCAGCAAAGCGCCATTGGCATCACATAGCTCTCTGAGCTCCTGCAGGAAACTCTCCTCTGCGGGTACCAAGCCCATATTGCCTGCGATCGGCTCGATGATGACACAGGCAACACCCTCTTTAGAGTCGGCAAAGCACTGTTTGACACTCTCGATATCGTTGTAGGTCGCAAGCAGTGTGTGCTTAGTCAGATCTGCGGGTACTCCCGGGCTGCTTGGATTGCCAAATGTCGCCGCACCAGATCCTGCCTGCACCAGCAGAGAGTCGCTGTGTCCGTGGTAGCATCCGGTAAACTTGACGATATCATCACGCCCGGTCACACCGCGTGCCAGACGGATCGCTGACATCACTGCCTCCGTACCGGAGCTGACGAATCGTACTTTGTCGATACTCTCGAAAAGATCGACGATCTCTTTGGCAAGCTCGGTCTCAACAGTGGTTGGTGCACCAAAGCTCAGTCCCTTTTTGGCTGCTTCGATGACTGCTGCTTCGATATCACTGTCACAGTGACCAAAGATCAGCGGCCCCCAGCTCTGCACAAAATCGATATAGCGGTTGCCATCTATATCATAGAGATATCCGCCCTTGCCGTGATCGATAAAAGGAGGTGTCCCCTCCACACCGCTAAATGCCCGCACCGGAGAGTCCACACCTCCGGGGATGACCTCATAGGCTTCCTTGAATGCCGCGATACTTTTGTCGTAACCCATCTGTTAATCCTTGTAGAATATAATGCAGAGATTATACCCTAAGGCAGATAAGAGGAGAAAACAGCTTGAAGACTCACCGTACACTCATAGCTTTGATGCTATCCCTCTTGCTGCATCTGTTGATCTTGCTCCTCTTCTTTCTCACGCTCAAGGAGGTGATCATGCCTCCCCAGCCAAGCAGTGAAAAGAAGATCACACTTGATCTCAAACAGTTCACACCGCCACCCAGTGCCAAACCAAACAAACCAAGTTTGCCTCCGTTACAAAAGCCGCTGCCAAAACCTGCAAAAGCAGTACCACCCCATAAGCTATCGACACCTCAACCTCTCGCTGCAACAGCTCCCCAAAAGATACAAAAAAAGCAGATCGATACCAAAAAACGTATCGTCGCCGAAAAAAGCGACCAAGAGAACAACGCAACCCGCCAAAGCAAAAAAAGAGTCACCAAAACCACCCGGAAGACAAAAAGCAAAAAGCGTATCGTTCAAAAGAAGCATAAATCTCCCTCTCTCAAAAGAGTGGTCAAAAAGCAATCCAAAAGAAAAATCTATAAAAAGAGAAGAAAAGCATTACCAAAAAGAAGCAAACTGGCAAACGCCCTGCTTGGTGCAGGTACCTCCGTCTATCCGACACGCAACAGAGCGCCGTCAAAAAACAGTAGCAAAGAGAGAATGATACGCAAACTCTACGGCAGCGAGTTTGACAGCTTTACCCCGGTACAAAAAAAGTTCATCCGTGACAAGCTTGGCGAGATCCACCGTATCACCCAAAACACCCTTACACGCAACGGCTATCCGAGCGTCGCTGCACGTACTGGACAGCAGGGTGTCAATGTAGTGACCTTCTATCTACATCCCAACGGGGATATCAGCGGACTTCGGCTCAAGCGCCGCATGGGCTACGCTGCACTCGACCAAAACACTCTGGAGGTGATCCGTACCGCCTACATGTACTACCCACATCCCAAAACCAAGACGAAGATCACCTTTTATGTCAACTATGAGCTATTTTAAAGATGTGTTGAAATAACTTTTTTCAGTATTTCATTTTTTATTGGTTTCAATAAAATATCTGTTGCCCCTGCTTCCCTAATTTTGTGCACTATATCTACATCTGCTACACCGGTTAAACTATATA
>WFYB01000200.1 GCA_015490315.1 Sulfurovum sp.
ATGAGAAGGATGATCGCATCAAACTTGCCGATGTTTGAAAGATTTGAGAGGATTGAGCAAAGATTGTCTCTACATGATCAAAACTTTGAGAAAATTTTCAAAGCCATAGAGGACAAATCAATCAAACCAACTCAGGGCATCTTCTTCGACGGGCAAATTTTCGATGCATATGTATTTATCAACGACCTAATTAAAAGTGCCAAAAGGTCGATAGTCCTGATAGACAACTACATCGACGAGACGACCTTGACACTCTTCGCCAAAGTCTCTGAGATAGAAGTGACCATCTATACCCACACCATCACCAAACAGCTTAAACTTGACTACCAAAAATACAAAACACAATACGATAATATCACGCTGCAGACATTCAAAAAATCCCATGACAGGTTTCTCATCATCGACGGTACGGAGGTGTATCACATAGGTGCAAGTTTGAAGGATTTGGGTAAAAAGTGGTTTGCTTTTTCGAAGATGGATAGGATGAGTGTGCGGGTTTTAGAGAGGGTGGGGTGAGTAAAAGATAGATAGACTTCTATTCAAAGTTCACTATGGTAAAATACTTGTAAATCATATAATTGTGTGAAGTACATGGGATTGATATTGTGATGTGGTGGGAGTGTATTTGTAATGCGGATTATTGACAATGTAACGCACTTTTTCGGTGATGATATCAAAGAGAGTGTTGAGATGGGAGACAGGCTGAAGATCGCTGCGGCGACCTTCTCTATCTATGCCTATGAAGCACTCAAAAAAGAGTTCAAACAGATTGATGCCCTTGAGTTTATCTTTACCGAACCCACCTTTACTCCCAATGAAGCTATCGATAATATTCGCAAAGAGAGACGGGAGTTTTATATCCCTAAGTCTGAGCGGGAACGGAGTTTCTACGGTACAGAGTTTGAGATACAGCTCAAAAACAAACTCACCCAACGCGCCATTGCCAAAGAGTGTGCAGAGTGGATTAAGCAAAAGGCAACTTTCAAATCCAACAGGGCTACTGCTTCCATGCAGCAGTTTGCCTGTATCGATAAAGTATCCGGAGAAGATGTTGTCTATACACCTTTGAGCGGCTTTACAGCTGTCGATCTTGGATATCAAAAGGGTAATGCTCTCTCCAATTTTGTCAACCGCATGGAAGAGCCGACAATGACTCAGACCTATTTGAGTTTGTTTGATCAGATCTGGAATGACGAGGAGAAGCTTGAGGATGTAACGAGTCGATTGGTTGAACATATCTCTACCGTTTACAAAGAGAATGCGCCTGAACGTATCTACTTTTTGATACTCTACAATATCTTCAATGAATTTCTAGAAGACCTAAATGAAGATGTGCTCCCCAATGATCGTACCGGATTCAAAGATACATTGGTGTGGAACAAGCTTTATAACTTTCAGGCAGATGCCGCCACAGGGATCATCAACAAGCTTGAGACCTATAACGGCTGTATTTTGGCGGATAGTGTGGGATTGGGGAAGACATTTACGGCGCTGGCTGTGATCAAGTACTATGAACTTCGCAACAAATCGGTACTTGTACTCTGCCCAAAGAAGCTTGCGGAAAACTGGCTCAATTACAACACCAACCTCAAAACAAATATCTTTGCCAAAGACCGTTTCAACTATGATGTGCTCAACCATACCGATCTTTCACGTACCCGAGGATACTCTCACGGGATCGATCTCTCCCGTATCAACTGGGGCAACTATGACCTTGTCGTTATCGACGAATCGCACAACTTTCGTAATGTCAGCAGCTACAAAGAGAAAGAGACGCGTTATGAGAAACTGATGAACAAAGTGATCAGAGCCGGGGTAAAGACAAAGGTGCTCATGCTCTCAGCCACCCCGGTCAACAACCGTTTTGCCGACTTGCGAAACCAGCTGGCATTGGCATATGAGGGCGAGACTGAAAAGCTCAATGAGAAGCTCAATACCTCCAAAGACATCGACGAGATATTCCGTCGTGCCCAAGAGGTCTTCAACCACTGGGCGAAGCTCCCACCCGAAAAGAGAACCGCTTCAGCGATTCTCGGTATGCTTGATTTTGACTTCTTTGAGTTGCTTGACAGTGTGACGATCGCCAGGTCACGTAAGCATATACAAACCTTCTATGATACATCGGACATCGGTACTTTCCCCACACGCAGACCGCCGCTCTCGTTTCACCCCAAACTTTCACAGCGTGAGGATGTGATAGGCTTCAATGATATCTTTAAGCACCTCTCGGATCTCAATCTGGCAGTCTATGCTCCTGTCAGCTACATCCTTCCAAGCCGTATCGCCAAATATGAGGCGATATACGACACCGAAGTGCAGGGCGGCAAAAGTAAGTTCAGGCAAAAAGACAGAGAGAAGAGCCTGCAAGCCCTCATGACCACCAACCTCCTCAAGCGGCTGGAGAGTTCAGTCTATTCATTCCGTATCACACTCCAAAAGCTCAAAGAGAACTATGCGCAGACACTCTCTAAGATCAGTCGTTATGAGTGTGGAGAGAGGGAGGGGCGCATTGGTGATCTGCCGGGGAGTCTCTCTGAATCTGAGTGGGATGATGAAGAGCTCTCCGGATTGGATGATGCTACAATCATAGGCAAAAAGGTGCAGATCAGCCTTGATGATATGGATGTTCCCTCCTGGAAGCATGACTTGAAAAATGACCTTTTTGTCATCGATACGCTGCTGCGGGAGATGGACAAGATCACACCCGATGACGACTTCAAGCTGCAGCATCTGCAAAACCATATCGAAGAGAAGATCCAGCACCCTATCAACGAGGGAAACAAGAAGGTCATCGTCTTTACCGCTTTTGCCGATACCGCTAACTATCTTTATGATCAGCTCTCGCCCTATTTCAAAAATATCCACCATCTCCACAGTGCAAAGGTGACGGGTTCGGACGCTCCCGCATCGACGCTGGTTAAGCACTATGATTTTCAGTCTATCTTGACACTTTTCTCTCCCCGCTCCAAAGAGAAGGCATTGGTGCTGCCGGAGGAGCCGAACGAGATAGATATCCTCATCGCCACAGACTGTATCTCAGAGGGGCAGAACCTGCAAGACTGTGACTATCTGATCAACTACGACATCCACTGGAATCCGGTACGGATCATCCAGCGGTTTGGGCGGGTAGATCGTATCGGCTCGCAAAACAGCGAGATACAGCTTGTCAACTACTGGCCGGACATCACGCTCGATGAATATATCAATCTCAAAGAGCGTGTCGAGAACCGCATGATGATCGCCGATGTCACCGCAACAGGGGATGACAATGTCCTCAGCGCCAAAGCCAACGACATCAGCTACCGCAAAGAGCAGCTTCGCAGGCTTCAGGAGGAGGTGATCGAGCTTGAGGATCTCAAGACCGGTATCTCCATCACCGATCTGGGGCTCAATGAGTTCCGGATGGATCTGCTGGGCTACATTAAAGAAAACGGGGATATGCACAACCTGCCAAACGGACTGCACACCGTTGTACCTGCCGATGAGTCCAAGGGGTTGAAGCCGGGGATCATCTTTGCTCTCTACAACCGCAACCAGAGTGTCAATATCAATCAACAAAACCGTCTCCACCCTTACTATCTGGTCTATATGGGCAACGATGGGGAGCTTGTGGTGGATCATACCGAGGTGAAACGGCTGCTGGATCTCGCACGTGCAGCCTGTAAGGGACGCAGTGAACCGATAGAGAAGGCATACAAAGCATTCAACGCCCTGACCAAAGATGGCAAAGAGATGCAGCACTACTCTGCGCTGCTTGATCGCGCGATAGCCTCGATGATCGATGTGCAGGAGCAGAGCGATATAGACTCGCTTTTCAGCGGGGGCAAAACGACGGCACTTACGACAAAGATCGAGGGGTTGGATGACTTCGAGCTCATCAGCTTTATCGTGGTGCAGGAGGTACCTTGATGCGCTACGCTTTTCCTCCTCAGGCGAAGTTCGGCAAGGTGATCCCCAAAAAGAAGATTTATGAACACGTCTCGGTCTCTGCGTCGCTCAAAGAGAAGTTTGTCACACAGATAGAGAAGATCGTCTGGAGCTACAAACTGGCTGAAGAGACGATCAATGTACCTGCGACCCCCAAAGTACCGGAGATAGAGATCTTTGATATCTACCTCAAAGGTGATAGGGTGGATGAGGCGTTGATCAAGGCGATAGACAGGGCTGTGCCTCTGCCGATCTTTTTCTATATTCACAGCAAAGAGGGTAGACGCAAAGCCAAGGCAGCCTACAAGCGTCCGAGTGAAGCCGACAGCCGCAAATGGGTCATAGAGGGCTACTTCGAGAGCGACTGGCAGGATGCGGATGTGGATGCTGTACCGCTTCCTGTTGCCGTCGATCTTGAGAAGCTCTATGCGCAGATGATCAAAGCGTTGATGCCCCAAGAGCTTGCAGAGTCGGCACGGGTAGATGATATCGAAGCGGAAGTGGCGCGTGCCCAACAGATCCAGACCAAGGAGCGTGAGTATCAGCGACTCAAAGCCAAAAGAGACAGAGAGAAGCAGTTTAACAAAAAAGTGAAGCTCAACGAGGCACTGCACAAACTCAAGGAGGAGATAGAGATGTTACAATACGCTACCAAAGAGGAGCTAAAGAGATGCTAGAGAGACTCGACCAGAAGACCCCGGACTTTACCGATGAGCATATTGCCAATATCGCCGCGATGTTTCCGCACTGTGTGACGGAGGTAGCAGATGAAAACGGCAGGCTCAAAAAAGCGATAGACTTTGACCTGCTCAAGCAGGAGTTGTCTGCCAATATCGTCGAGGGGCCAAAAGAGCGTTACCGCATTGACTGGCCGGGCAAGCGGGCTTCTCTGGTCTCTGCCAATACTCCCATCACCAAAACACTCCGGCCGGCACGAGAGGAGAGTGTGAACTTTGACACGACAGAAAACCTCTACATCGAAGGTGATAACCTCGAAGCCCTTAAACTTTTGCAAGAGAGTTACCTCGGTGCCATCAAGATGATCTACATCGATCCACCTTACAATACGGGCAAAGATTTCGTCTACAAAGACAACTTCGCAAAAAGCCGCGAAGAGGAACTGATGGAGAGCGGGCAGGTAGATGAAGAAGGCAACCGCCTCGTGCCAAATCTGGAGAGCAACGGGCGCTTTCATAGCGATTGGCTCTCTATGATGTATCCGCGGCTGAGGCTGGCGAGGAACCTGCTGCGCGATGATGGGGTGATATTTATCTCGATTGATGATAACGAGGTGCATAATCTGCGGAAGATTTGTGATGAAATATTTGGGGAAAGTAATGAAATTGCAACTTTATCTATCATAAATAATTTAAAAGGTAGGTCTGATGATGAATTCTTCGCCACTAGTAATGAATTTGCTTTAGTTTATGCTAAGAATTATAAATCTTTATCTATAGCTGGGTTTGAATTAGATGAAGAAGAACTAGACGATGACTATGAACTGCAAGATGAAATAGGTTACTACAAATTAATAGGATTAAGGAAAACAGGAAAAGGGTGGGAGAGACATCATCGACCATATATGTACTATCCTGTACTTAAAAAAGATGGAAAATTTAGTACTGTTTTATCAGAGGAATTTGAAAAAATTTATGACGAAAAAACTAAAACTTTTAACGATGAATATATTGATTATTTGATTAAGAAGTATGAAGATGTAGGATATGAAGTATTTTTGCCTTTAGACAGTCAGGGCAATAAAGGAAGATGGAGATGGGGTTTTGACAGATTCAATCAAGAGAAAGATATTAATATTGAAACAAATAAAAGTAACACTTTGTGCTCTAAAATGAGAGTAACCATTGAAGATGGTAGTATTAGAACAAAAACAGCTAAAACATTTTGGTATAAACCTGAATATGACACTGGTAGTTCAGCAAAAATTTTAAAAGACTTATTTCATACAAGAAAAGACTATTTCGATAATCCAAAGTC
>WFYB01000201.1 GCA_015490315.1 Sulfurovum sp.
ATGCGAAGCAGTGGAGGCTTAGCCCATTACATGGGTTAGGTGCTCCTTCGTCGCCATCGAGTGAAACCTTGATTCTCAGGACTATTCAGAAGATTTTAATATAGAACTTCGAACAAAAGGTGTTATTATGCTATTTTATATTAAAAGAATGCTGCTTTGGCTTGGGGCAGCTATGCTGCTTGGCGGCTGCTATAGCAGTGTCGGGGTCGGGACAGCTGCGCCTATAGGCAAACACGGTGTCGTCGGATCGACAGTAAGCGTAGGCAGTGACGGCAGAGTCCACGGTAATGTCGGCGTGGGTACTGGGATCAGGCTCTAAGATGCACTGGCTCTACCTGCTTCTTGCCATCGGCTTCGAGGTTCTTGGCACCACGGCGATGAAGCTCTCCGAGGGCTTCACCAAGACCATGCCCTCCATCGCGATGGCGATCTTCTATATCCTCTCTCTGGTTATGCTCACCCTCACCCTCAAAAAGATAGACGTCAGCATCGCCTACGCCATCTGGTCAGGTCTGGGCACCGCCTTCATCGCAGTTATTGGCATCATGATATTTGGCGAGTCACTCACACCGATGAAGATTGCTTCTATAGCGTTTATCATTCTCGGTGTGATCGGATTGCAGCTTAGTATGAGTCATTAGATACTCAATTTCCCTCTCGCTCCTATGCTTTGCATGGGAGCTGCAGGTTTTTTGTATACAAAGGCTATCTATGCATTCCTACGCACAGCGTAGGAACGAGTTAAGCGTGGGTACGAGTTATGCTGGAGCGTAGGGACGAGTTGTCAAACCTTAACCATAAGCATTTTGTCTGTGCCTAAAATCGGTTACTACAATCACTACTTTTTCATCTTCAATGAGATAAAAAAGTCTATAGTTTCCGACCCGGTATCTATAATATCCTTCAAATTTACCTTTAAGTTTTTTGATGTTAGTTCCAAAATATGGATTTGATCGCAGTTGAGGATAGATGATGTTTGCGATCTTATCATATAGCTTTGAGTCTATGTGTTGTTTGATTTTTTGAAAATTTTTTGTTTCGGCGATCTTAAAATCATACAATATCATACGCTCCGTTTTTTGCTTCTTGTAGCCCGATTTCCAAGTTTTTGACCAACTCTTTATCGCTCAATATCTCATTCATTTCATTATCACTGACATACTGAGATGAAGTGAGGTATTGCAGTGTTGCATATTCGATAAAGTTGGAGATATTTCTTCGCTCTCCATCAGCAGCCCTTTTTATCATCTGATAAACAGCATCATCAACTCTCATTGTTACAGTTTTCATAAAAATAGTTCCTTGAATATATTTATTTACATTGTATTCAAAAATATTCATATTGTCAAGGTATCAATATTATTTATTCCTCTCGCTCCCATGCTCTGTGTGAGAGTGTGTATGAGAGTTTTGGAGGTATGACAGTTTTTTTGTATGCATTGTTAGTGCTTTGATGCACTAATAGTTGGCTTTTCATTTGTAATTACACTTACACATTCATTTTCTCCGAGAATCAAGTATTCATCATACCCACCAGTTATACCTGCTAAAAATCCTTCTCGAAGTGATTCAAGATCAAACCAACCACCTTTTTGCACCATCCAAATCCAACCCTTTTTTCTGGTTTTAGGATTCCAGAATTCTAATAAATTACCTTCATCCAATACACGAAAGCCTATAACCCCGCTAAATGTGATATAAATAGGATTATAAATATTTTGAAAATGTACTGTAATTTTTAATAGACATAGATCATATTGAATATTCATAATTTGAGGAGGACCATTGTCTATATTTGGAGTATCAAATGTTTCTACAATAGGATTATTAATAACTTCAATGTCCATTTATTTTCCTTCCATTTCCGCACTCTTTAATCAAGAAATATCCTCCTATGTAGAACCACATACTGAATAATTATCCTACCATCACTTATTTAGAAAGCTCCTTAACCACCTTCCCCACATCCCCCAAGCAGCATTGTCCGCTGGGATTGAGGATCTCACAGCTGCAGCCAGGGTTTTCCATCTCGGCTTTGATGTCTTCAAGTGCTGTGGTCTTGCCTGTCGCTTCGATCTCTGCCTTGATCTTCTCTTTGGTCCACTCAAAACAATAGCATACCGTCGCGGGGCTTGCGCCCTCTTTGAGTCCTACGGTTACCGTAAGCGCATCTTGTTTGAGCACCTCGTTCCCTCGGAAATAGACCGCTTCGCATGTAGGGGTTTTGCAGTAGTGGAAGCCCTCAAGGGTATCGAGCTTCGCCTTAGTATCGTCGGTGAGCAGATGCTCCAAAGTCTTGACAAGCACCCCTTTGGCAGCCTTGCCACAGAGCGGACACGCCGCTTTGCCTTTGGGCTGCGGACTGCAGCAGTCGTGGCTCTCGGTGGAACAACTCTCAGAAGTGGTGGCGCAGCAGCTCTCTTTTTGACTCTCTTTGATCGGTTTGAAACTAAACATGGTTTTTCTCCTCTGAAGCTATTTTACACTATTTTAGATGCAAACCATGTGCAACCATAACGAAAAACAATAATTTGGGTAAACCTGTAGTATACTTACGATAGTCAAAAAACACTAGGAGAGTGACAGTGGAGAATTTCCTGCAAACCATCGGTGCACTCAACGATGAAACAAGACTGAAGATACTCCGCTTCATCGACAAGAACGGTGCGGTGTGCGTCTGTGACATCGAGTCGGCATTTGGGATGATACAATCACGCATCTCCCGCCACCTCAAGATCCTCAAGGATGCCGGATTTTTAACAGTTGAGCGCCAGGGACGATGGGCATACTACGCCATCCGCTCCCCTCTTGACAGGTTTCGACAGGACATCCTCAAAGAGATCTCCTATCTTGAGATGGATCTGCCGGAGTTCAAGGGTTGCTGTAAACCATAACATTTTGGTTACAATACATCAAGATACCTTGATATATATACTTCTTTATGCTACAATTCGCCATCTTCACAACATAAAGGCAATATACTATGAAAAAAGTACTTATTCTCTGTACCGGTAACAGCTGCCGAAGCATCATCGCCGAAGCACTGGTCAATGCCGAACTTGAAGGCATCAAAGCGGACAGCTCCGGTGTCAAAGCCTCAGGCAAAGTCAACCCCAATGCAAAAAAACTACTTGAAAGCAAGGGTATCTGGGAAGATCTTTACCACTCCAAGACACTTGACACCGTCATAGACAACGACTATGACCTTGTCGTGACCGTCTGCGACCACGCCAACGAAACCTGCCCCATGTTCCCCAAGCCCGTACCCAAAATACATGTAGGGTTTGAGGACCCGGACGGGAAAGGGTATGAGGCGTTTGAGAAGACGTATGAGGAGATAAAGAGTGTGCTGCTGCCTAAGATCAAAGAAGCACTGCACGGATAACAAAGAACATATTAGGCAATAGGAGGCAGGACTTTAGTCCTGCAACGTGCGGGGTTGAAACCCCGTCTCCAAGTATCAATAAGTCACAAAGGAAAAATCATGAAAAAAAATGTAAATACAACAAACAACGGCGTCAAGATCAGCTTCACAGGTGAAGTCAAAAAACAAAACATCATCAAGATGGTTGAGAACTGTGCTACTGGACAGTGTGAATGTATGAGTGATGAGACCAAAAAGAAGATCCAAAATATGGAAGTGGGCGGCAAGGACGGTGATGTCTCACTTGCGCTTACAGGTGATGTGAGCAAAGAGGAGATCGAAGCGGCACTTGCCAAGTCCAAAGTCCTCAATCCGGAGCAATAACCCCATGCTGCTCGCCTCTACACTCTTTTTAGTCACCCTCCTCTTTGTCATCTGGCAGCCCAAGGGGCTTCAGATCGGCACAACTGCAATCATTGGTGCGATCGCGGCACTTATTTTGGGTATTGTAAGCTTTGGGGATGTCATCACGGTTACGGGCATCGTATGGGATGCGACGCTGGCGTTTATTGGGATCATTCTGCTCTCTATGGTGCTTGATGAGATCGGCTTTTTCGAGTGGGCGGCGCTGAAGATGGTGCGACTGAGTCGTGGCAACGGGCAGTTGATGTTTATCTATATTTTGCTGCTGGGTGCAGTGGTGGCAGCGTTTTTTGCCAATGACGGTGCGGCACTGATCCTCACACCCATTCTGCTTGCCAAGATGAAACACCTCGATATGAAGCCTGCGGCGATGTTTGCCTTTTTGATGGCGGGTGGATTCATCGGCGACAGCGCCTCCAACCCGTTAGTCATCTCCAACCTTACCAACATCGTCACTGCTGACTATTTCCATATCGGCTTTTGGGAGTATGCAGCACATATGTTTTTACCAAATCTGCTGAGCATCGCTGCATCGCTGGCTGTACTCTGGCTCTTCTTCCGCAAGGATATCCCCAAACATCTTGATATAGCAAACCTCGCCACACCGGAGTCTGCCATCAAAAACATGACGATGTTCAAGCTCAGTTGGGTATTTTTGGCACTTTTGATGGTGGGATACTTTATCGGAGACATCTACCATCTGCCCATCTCCATCTTCGCGCTTGGCGGCGCACTAATCTTTCTGGCGATCGCTGCGAAGCATAAAGCGACCAAACCCATCATGACCATCAAGGCTGCCCCATGGCAGGTGGTGTGGTTCTCCATCGGGCTCTATGTAGTAGTCTATGGGCTCAAAAATGCCGGACTCACCGATGATCTCTCCGAAATACTGCTCACACTTAAGTCCTACGGTGATCATGTCGCAGTCATCGGCACAGGCTTCCTTGCTGCAGTGATCTCTGCGGTGATGAACAACATGCCTACCATCATGATCATGGATCTTGCCATCGACAAGATCGGATATGCGGGCAACGAAGCATTGGTCTATGCCAACATCCTTGGCTGCAACCTCGGACCCAAGATGACCCCTATCGGATCGCTTGCGACCCTGCTTTGGTTGCATGTACTCGCACAAAAGGGTGTCAAAATAGGCTGGGGAGAGTATATGAAAGTGGGACTGGTCATCACACCGCCTGTACTGCTTGTGGCACTGACGGGATTGTTGTAGCGGGAGTTACTGATGGATCAATCCGCCCTCCTCTGGAACATAGCACTCAGTGTCATCGGTATGGCATACCTGATCTATGCCAGAGCACAGCGTCGTGCTATCCCTCTGATCAGCGGATTGATACTTCTCGTTTTGCCCTACCTGACCGATAAAGGCTACCTTCTGTTTGGCGGGCTTGCTGCTGTTGCCGCAGCATCCTATCTGTTATCCAAATATGCGAATAGAAAAATATTTTAACTCAAGAGATAAGCAAACTTCCTGACCCACTCACCCCATACCGTTGAACCCTCTACATCCAGCCCATTTGCCTGCATATCTTTGACAAGCATGATGGCAAACTCTCCGGGAAGCTGCAGTGAGAAAGAGAGAATATTATCGATCGCTTCATCACTGGGGTTTTGCCGTGCGGCATTGACCAGTCCAATGGCGAGTGCCATGAGTACCTTGGGGTCATCCTCATCGATCTCTTTGAGTGACCCGTCAAGGATACGCTCAAGGTCTGGCAGATCTTTCATCACCTTCTTGAAACTGCTGTACCCTACAGCCGCTTCACGTCCGACTGCACCGCTAATACTATCTAATATCAAGTCACTCTCTATCCCGCTTTTGACGATGCTGTCGACATACTCCCAGCTACGCGGCGTGGCAAAGGCTTTTTCGTTGGAGGTAGGATCAAAAGTAAAGAGCATGCTCTTGTCATAGGCAAGATAGCCGATGATCGCACTCTCTATCCCTGCACGGTATGCCCACGCTTTCCAGTCGTTAAAGTCCACCTCCATCTCAAAATGCACAAAACGGTTGGCAAGGGGTGGGGGCATCTTGTAGACAACCCCTCTGTCATTCTCCCGGTTGCCCGCAGCGACGATGCTCCACCCTTTGGGCAGCTCATACTCCCCTACTTTTCTATCCAAGATGAGCTGATATGCCGAAGCTTGCACTGCCGGGGGTGCGGTATTGATCTCATCGAGAAAGAGGATACCTCTGGAGTCAGGGTCGCTTGGCAGGAAGCTCGGCTTTGCCCAGACCCCCTCTTGGGTCTGGGCATTGAAAAAGGGAATGCCTTTGAGGTCAGTCGGATCAAGCAAAGAGAGGCGCAGATCGAGGAACTCCATATCTTTCTCTTTGGCTATCTGCTTGACGATAGAGGACTTACCAATCCCCGGCGCACCCCAGACAAAAACCGGCAGCTGTGCATCGATGAGTTTGTCGATGGCTTTGGTGATATTGCTTGCTTTCATATATGTTTTCTCCTTCTCGTCGAGCGAAGCTCACCGAGAATTCCTCTCACTAAAGCTTCGCCTGTCGGCTCAGATACCATAATGTTACAGTACCCTCTTTTGGTTCCTCATTCCTCATTCCTCACTTCTCATACATTCAGCATTACCTTGCCCTGATTGAGTACCTCTTCGTAGGATCGTACGAGGTTTTCGTTTTGGGCGAGTTCGTTCTGTAGACGGGTGTCGAGTTTGAGGATATCGAGCAGCTCCATAGGCAGTGCCCGGTTGGTTGCCAGTGCGCGGTTGATCTCCAGATCCTCTTCGTTGAAGAGTGCTTCAAGGATCTTGATCGGGGTGGCAGGATTGTAAGCCAGAGCGATACGCATCGCTTTATCCTCCCCATACTCCTCATAAAAACGCTCAAGAAGCTTCGGATCAACGTTGGGGTTTTTCGCCAACGACGTTAGTGTCGAAGGGATCTCTTTTTGATAGATCTGCTCAAGCATCTCTCTTGGCACAACCGGATTGGCGCTGAGATATTCAAGCAGTGCGGTATTGTCACTCTGGATGAGTTTACCTATGACTTCAGTAGCGAGCTGTTCATTCGCACCCAAAAGGGCAAATATCTCAGGATCATTTACCTTCTTTTGGATCTTTGAGAGTCTATCACTATCTATGGGCTGCCTCATGAGCACCAATGCCGCACTCTCAGGCTCTTCCAGAAGTTTTTCAAAAAGTGTGTTGTCAATCGCCGGGTTGATGGCAAGTGCTTTGGCGATCTTGGGATCATCCTTTTGGTAGAGGAGATTGAGTGTTGAGGCATCGGTCGCACTGTTGCCTGCAAGTGCGATATCGACACCTTTGTGACGATAGGAGAGGAGTTTTCTGACGATATCCTCAGTGATATTGGGATTACTGGCAATGGTTTGGCGCAGTGTCGTTCGCTCCTTGCCGCGTACTAGGAACTCAAAGTTAGGGAAACCAAGTAGTGCTTCAAGCAAGTTAGGGTCTGTCGCTTCCGTCGCCAGACGCCGAAGGGTCAGATAGGAGTAGAGAAGATCCTCTTCGTTGGGCTTGATAGCAATATAGCGACGCAGGGTGTACATGATCACATCCCTGTCATCACGGCTATCCTCCTCCTCTTCATCAAACTCATAGAGCTTAAGCAGTCGCACAAAGAGACTATCGGAGAGATGAGGGTTGGCAAGCATCCGTTTGATACGGCTCTGGTCATTGCCCAGCTTGATCGCCATCAGCAGTGCATCATCATCGATCGTAGCACTGATAAGCTCCTCAAGCTCCTGCAGGTCATACGAGGGTATCCCCATCTCATATGCCTGCTCACTTATCATCTCCTCTACAGGATTGAGTCCAGCAGGCTCTATGGTAGCGACCGTCTCACTATCGGGTGTATCAGTAAGTGTGAGCTTGTATGGCTTGAGAAAACGCTCTATCTCCTTACGCTCAAAGAGCCCCTCTTTGCCAAGGAGCAGAAGCTTCTTGCCCTCATATGATGCCAGTAGTTCTTCCAGTTTCGGCTTGCTATTCATAGCCATACTATACCACAGAAGGGCTAAATAGGAGTTAATTAGTCTGATTTTAACATCGCTACTCTTTGGCATCTGCCAATGTCAAGGCGAAAAGGACATTGACATCATGAGAGAGCAGTACCTGCTGTGCCTCCTGAAGTGTGATGCCGGTAGTGATGATATCATCGACAAGGATCACATCCACCCCGGATCGTCCTGTATAGCGAAAGTCTCTGGGATTGTCGAGGCGGTACTGCAGCGGCTTTCCGGCGTAGTGCACACGGTTTTGTGCCATCAGTGAGGCATGCTGAGGGATACTCATCTCGGTTTTCATCGCATGGCTGAGCAGTGCCGTATGTGAATAGCCGCTCTCCACCCGTTCATCGACCCCTACGATATAGACCATGCCCTCATCATGCTCCACAAACTCTTCGATAAAGGGTCGGAAGGTCATCTCTGCCAATCTCTTGTAGACCCGGTACCCTTCGGGCTTGTGTTTGGTCAAAAGCAGCGGTTCGAGTGCCGTGTAGCGGTAGAAAGAGATCACATCCAGTGTACCGATCCTGCGGGTCTGTACTGAAGGGACAAAGAGTCTCTCCCTGCATGAACTACAAAGGATATCGATTGATAATTTTGCACAACTATAGCAACGCATAGAGATATTATACTATAATGCCAAAAATGCTAAAAGGATATCATGATGAAACTCACAAGCGAAGCGTTCGCCTATGGCGAAGAGATTCCTCTGAAGTACGGCTGTAAAGGGGAGGATATCTCTATACCTCTAAAGTTTGAAGAGGTGCCCGAAGAGAGTGCCTCACTGGCGATTATCATGGAGGATCCCGATGCGCCCACAGGGCTCTTCGTCCACTGGGTCATCTACAACATCCCCTACAACATCGAAGCCCTGCCCGAAGGTGTCCCTCCCGCTGCCATGCTCAACCATACTATCATTCAGGGGTTTAACGACTTTGATCGTATCGGCTACGGCGGTCCCTGTCCACCGGACAGAGTACACCGCTACTTCATCAAACTATTTGCGCTGGACATCAAGCTTGACGATGCCCCTCCGGGCTACAACAGAGAACAGCTCCTTGAGGTCATGGATGGGCACATCATCGCCGAAGCGGAGCTCATGGGCACCTACGCCCCTTAACGCCCCATCAGCCAAAAGATTAGAGAGAGCAGCGCCGATACGATCAGCATCGATGTGATCGGGATAAAGACAAAGGTGTGCTCTGTCTGATATTTGATATCCCCGGGCAGATTGCCAAACCAGCCCAACAGACCATACTTATATGCAATGCCTGCGACGATCAGTCCAATCCCTATATAAATCAGTAAATTTCCGTTCATATTTCATCCTAACGGTGCGTAACTACGCACCCTACAAAAAAACTTTCCAAAGAAAAACATACCAAAATTCCTCATTCCTCATTCCTCATTCCTAATTCCTAATTCCTAATTCTTCCATTGCTTCCACCGTCCCCATCTCCAACCCTATCTGGGCACCGTGTGCCTCACGTGGATTGATACGGATCAGCGGGACACCAAAGTGACGCGCTATATCTTCACTGGTCATGCGTACCGTCGGCACTGCCGTGCCCGCCCCTATCTCGATAACAGCAAGCTTCGCACCTTCATCCTCGAGCATAGCCAGCCAGCTCTGGAGTCTACGGCTCTGTGCATCAGTACGACTGCTCTCCCAACCCCAGTCACCAAACATCAAAATGTTCGGACGCGCCAACGCACCACAGTCGGGACATCGCGGCAGCGGCTCCTGCGCTCTGAAATCTTCATCAATCTCTATCTCCACATCCTCTGCTGACCAGATCTTGCCCTGACAGTTTTGGATACACTGTAGGTGATGAATCGACCCATGACACTCCATGATGTGAGCCTCATCAAAGCCTGCTTTTTGGAACTGTCCGTCGACATTGGAGGTAAAGACAAAGCTTTTATATTTTTTAGTATTAGATAGCTTTTTGAGTATCTCAAATCCCCTGTGCGGCACAGTATCACGATAAAGATGCAGCCTGTGTCCATAAAACGCCCATGCCAATGCGGGATCTTTCTCAAACCACTGCGGATTTGCCATCTCTTCAAAACGAAGCCCAAGTTCTTTGGCTTTGGGGTACGCACGCCAAAACCCCTCTACCCCGCGAAAGTCCGGCAGACCACTATCCACCCCCATCCCGGCACCGGCAGTGATGAGAATGGCATCGGCTTTGGCTATCTCTTCTCTGGCTCTCTCAATAACTTCTTGCATCAGATCCTCTTGTTGTATATTTAAATTGTAGGCATAATCATTTTACAAAAGCTTTAACCCCTCTATATACTTAAAATCTTTCTTGTTATACGTCAACAACATGGCATCATGATGTAATGCCGTCGAGGCTATCAGACTGTCGGGTATATCAAGAGAGTGGCTTTTGGCATATCGTTTGATGAGCTTTATTGCCGTTCTTGATATATTTTCGTTAAGATGGATGATGTTAAAAAGAGAAACAAATTTTTCCAGTTTGTTCACTTCAGCTTTATTCAACGCGCCATAATAAAGTTCCATCACTGTAATGGATGAGATAGATAACGTTTCAGTAAGCGACTCTACTCTGTCAATGGTTTTTCTGTCACCTTTAAGTATCTCAATGAGAATATTGGTATCCAGTACGATCATTTCCAGGCTTTTTCCCTAAGTGATTCCTGTGTAATCTCCCTACCTTCCCACATACCCGAAAAGTTCGATAAGTCAACTGATGAAGGCTTCTTTCTGTTCTCTTCAAGGTTTTTTTTGAGTGTCTCACGTATATAGGCAGAAAGCGACATACCGAGTTTATTTGCCTGCTGTTTCAACTCTTCAAACAGCGGCTCTTCAAAATAGATCTGTGTTCTATGCATGACTCACCTTTATACATCGTTTTTATACATTACTATAGCAAATTTTTGACAGTATGTAAATATCTATAACAAGAAAACTGCTATACGTCCCAAAAAGAAAGAAACAGAAACCATGCTCCCTCAAAAAGACGGCAGAAAACGCCAAAATATCAGATATGGACTCGATGTCGCTGTCGTACTCAAAGAGGATCAGCCTACAGGCAGACTCACCTACGGCAAGGTACAGAAGATACTCACAAACGCAGCAACCCATCCACACGGTATCAAAGTCCGTCTCAACACCGGAGAGGTGGGACGCGTCAAAGAGATACTGTGAGACTCTTCATCGACGGGGATGCCTTCCCAAATCTGCTCAAACCGATCGTGCTAAGAAGCATACAGCGACTGCATATCCCCACTACTGTTATCGCGAACAAAAGAGTCTTTATCGGAGATGCAAAAGAGATCGAATATATCATTGTGGATCAGGGGGCGGATGAAGCCGATCATCAGATTGTAGCACGCTGTCAGAGCGGTGACCTCGTCATCACTGCTGATATCCCGCTGGCAGACAGGGTCATCTCCAAAGATGCCCATGCCATCGATCACAGAGGTGAGCTCTACATCAAAGAGAATATCAAGCAGTACCTCGCGATACGCAATCTGATGGAGAGTATCAGAGAGAGTGGAGAGATGACCAGAGGTCCTAAAGCTTTCGGAAGCAAAGATGCCCACGCCTTTGCCAATCAGTTCAATACTTTCCTATCAAAGCACTATAGACCAGAAACACCTTAGAGGATATCCCGAAGCACCATCGCATAGTGTAGAATCACAAGATTGAGGATAAAGATGCCCATCGAAGAGGCTTTGGAGAGAAAATGCTGCATTGGGCTTTTGGTGGTATTGAGTGTCTTGAAGCTGATCCACATATGTACAATCGTCATCACAGTGATCACTGCTACCAAAGAGAGTTTGATACGCAGTGCTTCGAGTACTTCATTGGTGATATTGGAGAAGAGCAGATGGATCAGTCCGTTATTGGTGATCATGATCACCCCGGTAGTGACAAGGATGATCAGGGACATCGTCTCATAGTATCCGTAGATCGGTCCGATACGAGGGTAGACCGCCTCCTGATCCTCTTTTCTTCTTAGAGAAACACCCAGCACAAACATAAAGAACGCACCGCCGATCCATGCGATCGCGGCTATAAGGTGCATATGTATCGCCCAGCCCATCAGCCCTGCTCCCTGTTGTGATGTCCAAGTGTACAATGGGTTTTGGCATTCTCAAGGGTGATACACTCAAGTCCATCAGGCGTGATACGGTTCCACTTCTGCGCCTCTTTGACCAAAAAGACTTCGATCCCCAGCTCGTTGAGCTTCAGAAAGGTCTTGTATCCCATCTCTTTGACATAGAGTGTATCAACACACAGCGTCTTAAAATAGTCGAAAAACTCGGGGGATTTAGAGCGTTTATGCGGGTTTTCCTGCACAATGATCTGCACTTCATCCAAAAAAGCAAACATCGGTGCCTTTCGGAAACGCGCCGCGATCGTTTTGCGATCCTCTTCTACCGGGATGAGCGTCATCTAACTGTCCAGCTTCAAGACTGCCATGAAGGCTTCCTGCGGTACCTGCACCTTGCCGATAGACTTCATACGTTTCTTCCCGGCTTTCTGCTTCTCGAGAAGCTTACGCTTACGGGTGATATCCCCGCCGTAACACTTCGCCGTTACGTTCTTGCCCATAGATTTGACGTTGGATCGGGCGATGATGTTGTTGCCGATACTCGCCTGGATTGCGACTTCAAAGAGCTGTCTTGGGATCAGCTCTTTGAGCTGATTGACAAAGGCAAGTCCACGTGTACGTGCTTTGTCCTCCGGAACGATGATCGAGAGTGAATCGACGATCTCCCCTGCGACCCTGATGTCAAGCTTGACAAGATTGCCCGGTCTGAAACCGACCGGTTCATAGTCGAAACTCGCATACCCTTTGGTGATCGACTTGAGCTTGTCATAGAAGTCCATGACGATCTCGTTCATCGGGATGTCATACTCCATCAAAACACGTGTCTCATTGAGGTAGTCCATCTTCACCTGTATACCACGTCTGTCATTGAGCAGCTTGATCAGATTGCCTACATACTCCTGCGGTGTGAGGATCGTCGCTTTGACATAAGGCTCATAGATCGTATCGATCTTCTGCGGCTCAGGGAGTTCGGAGGGATTTTGGATCTCTATCTCCTCTCCGTCTGTCTTTTTGACACGATAGACCACCGTCGGTGCCGTAGCGATCAGGTCGAGGTCAAACTCACGCTCTAAACGCTCCTTGACCACCTCCATATGCAGCATCCCCAAAAAGCCTGTCCTAAACCCGGAGCCAAGCGCCATCGAGCTCTCCGGCTCAAAACTGAGCGATGAGTCATTGAGCTTGAGTTTGTTGAGTGCGTCACGCAGATCCTCAAACTTGTCTGTCTCGATCGGATAGAGTCCCGCAAAGACGAAAGGCTTGGCAGGCTCGAAACCGCCGATAGCTTCCGGGGTGGGATTTTTGGCATCGGTGATGGTATCTCCTACCTGCAGCGCCTCAACAGTCTTGAGACCCGTGACCACGATCCCCACTTCGCCTGTACCGATCACATCAGTTTTGATCGGCTTGATCGGGTTGGGGTACATCAGATCAAGTACCTGATGCTCCTCTTTGGTTCCCATGATCTTGATCTTCTGTCCCTTCTCTATCTTCCCTTCAAAGACACGCACCAGCGCCAGTGCCCCCAGATAGTTGTCAAACCAGCTGTCATAGATCAGTGCCTTGGTCGGTGCCGCTTCATCTCCCTGTGGGGCAGGTATCTTCTCGACGATCATATCGATCAGCTCTTTGACCCCCTGCCCTGTCTTGGCGGAGACCAGTGCGTGTTCAGTCGCATCGATACCGATAGCCTCTTCTAGTTCCGTCAGTACCCTGTCCGGATCGGCAGCGGGGAGGTCTATCTTGTTGACCACGGGGATGAGCTCGAGGTCATTCTCTATGGCGATATAGACATTGGCGATGGTCTGCGCCTCGACACCCTGTGCCGCATCGACGATGAGCAGTGCACCTTCACATGAGGCCAGAGATCGGCTCACCTCGTAGGAGAAGTCGACGTGACCCGGAGTGTCGATCAGGTTGAGGATATAGTGCTCACCGTCTTTGACATAATCCAAACGTACCGACTGCGCTTTGATCGTGATACCACGCTCTTTTTCGATATCCATCGTATCCATCACCTGTGCAGACATCTGACGGTCACTCACCGCCCCGCACTCCTGGATGATACGGTCAGCCAGTGTAGACTTGCCATGGTCAATGTGGGCAATGATAGAAAAGTTACGGATATTCTTCTGCGGTACTTTCTTAGTCACTCGTTTCCTTCTAAATTATACTTCTACAATATCGCATGCGATATTTTCCTCTTAATCCTTAGCCCTTAAGCCTTAAACCTATTTTAGTTTGTTTCGAAGAGAGAGTTGACACTCTCGTTGTTGTGTACTCTTCGGATCACCTCTCCAAGCATCGAGGCAGTCGAGAGCATCTTAATTTTATCGGAGTGCTTTTTCATTGGGATAGTGTTGGCAACGACCAGTTCATCCAGATCACCCTCTTCGATACGCTCATACGCCGGTCCAGAGAGTACCGGGTGTGTACAGCACGCCATCACCGAAGTGGCACCGAGTTTTTTGAGTGCGGAGGCGGCCTTGACCATCGTACCGGCGGTATCGATCATATCATCTATAAGGATCACATCTTTGCCTTCGACATCCCCGATGATATTCATCACTTCAGATTCGTTGGCGCGCTCACGACGCTTGTCGACGATCACCATATCCAGTCCCAGTCTGTTGGCAAAATAGCGCGCACGCGCCACCCCGCCGATATCCGGAGAGGCGATGATGGGATTGGCAAAATTTTTGGCTTTGATATAATCCATAAAGAGGATCGCCCCATAGAGGTTATCGACAGGGATATCGAAGAAGCCCTGTATCTGAGAGGCATGCAGATCTACTGTCACCATACGGGTAATCCCCGCTGTCTCCATGAGGTTGGCGACCAGTTTGGCAGAGATAGGTACTCTCGGTGCTGCTTTTCTATCCTGTCTGGCATATCCGTAGTAGGGAACTACTGCCGTGATCGACTTGGCAGAGGAGCGCTTGAGCGCATCGGTCATGATGAGCAGTTCCATCAGGTTAGCATTGGCAGGAGCAGAGGTAGGCTGGATGATGAAGACATCTTTCCCTCGCACCGACTCGGCGATCTGTACTGAGATCTCACCGTCACTGAAACGCTTGATCTCAGCCTTGGAGAGAGGCATCTCGAGATAGTTGGCGATCTCCTGGGAGAGCTCGGGGTTTGAAGTGCCTGAAAATATCATATATCCGCTCATATCATAGCCTTTGGTGGGATTTTAATTACGCGTATTTTACTCCAATCTTGATAAAAAGGGGATTTAAAGCAAGGCGGTATTACACTTATGCAAACATTTTGCACGCTTGGATTTCAATGATACGACAATTTTTCAGAAAGATCGCCACACATAAAGACCGCTTTGACCATATTTTGGACAAATACAAGCTGCCCCGCGCCTACTTCAACTTCAACCGTAAGATGGTCACACGCGGTGTGCTTGTAGGGCTTTTCTGGGGGTTTATCCCGATGCCGATGCAGATGGCGGGCGTGATGCTCACCACACCCTTTTTTCGCTTCAACGTCCCCATCGCGCTTGCGACAGTCTGGCTCTCCAACCCTATCACTTATCCACCGCTGTGGTATCTCGAGTATGCCACAGGCAATCTCCTCCTCGGACGCGAAGGACTTGACAATATCGAACTGACAATGGAGTGGTTCCAAAACCACTGGGACGACATCGTCCTGCCCCTCTACGTCGGCACCGCCTTCTACTCCACCATCGTCGCCTACCTCATCTACCTGCTGCTCAACTGGCTCTGGAAACGCTCCGCGATCCA
>WFYB01000202.1 GCA_015490315.1 Sulfurovum sp.
CTCGTTGATACTGCTATCTCTTTCGCCATTGTAGCACCTTAGGGTTTATACCTTACTATTTCTTTGCCGCCATAATACTTTGGTGTCGTATGTAAAAGATAGAGATCCAAGAGTGCTTTGACGCGGGCGAGATACTCACGCAGTTTCATACGGTATGCCGCAGCTGTACCGGGGATATCGCCGGCAGCAAACCCGATCGCCTGTTGCCCTTTGGCGTGTGCGATAAAGAGTGCCCGCTCGAGATGAAACGGCTGCGTAATAATGATATAGTCCTTCAAACCAAAATCAAGCCCGGCACGCACCACCGAATCAAGCGTACGAAACCCCGCGTAGTCTCTGGTGATATAGCGTGCCGGTACCCCCGCTTTGATCAAATCACGGTACATGGTAGTCGTCTCATCATAATACTTTGTGCCGTTATCACCGGAGACGACGATCGCTTTGATCTTCCCCGCACGCCACAGCTTCACTGCCGCATCGATACGATACCGGTAGAAGTAGTTTGGCTTCCCTCTGGCGATATATTTGCTCGTACCCAAGAGCAGTGCCGCACGCTTTGGCGGCACTTTGGCAACATCATGATAGATAAAAGGCGCAGCCTGCCAGGCAACATAGCGGTCTATCGCCACAAGCGCCGCAATGCCAAGCAGCAGCAGAACAAAAAGGCTCTTTAGGATTCGCCCTCTCATCTGCTAACGAAGTGCTTCCCACACTGCGAGTGCCTGTTTGTGTTCAGCGACATCATGGCAGCGTACGATATTTGCCCCGTTCTCTACCGCCTTGAGGTGGAGTGAGAGCGTACCGGGCAGCCTCTGCTCGGTAGGGGTTGGGATGATCTTGTCTATCATCGACTTTCGGCTCGCCCCGATGAGCACTTCACATCCAAAGCGGGTGAAGTGGCACAGGTTTTTGATGAGAGTCAGGTTGTGCTCAAGCGTTTTGCCAAACCCTATACCGACATCGAGAATAAGCTGCCCTCTCTCCAGCCCCAACGCCTCACACTTGGCGATCCGCTCTTCAAAAAAGCGATCCACCTCGACCATGACATCATCATACCGAGGGTTTTGCTGCATCGTCTGTGGGGTGCCCTGCATGTGCATGATGCAGAGTTTGGCATCATGCTTACGCGCCAGTTCTATCACCCTCTCATCACTTGCACCGGTGATATCATTGACCACTCCAAAACCGCTTTGCAGTGCATAGGCGATCAGCTCAGGAGTATAGGAGTCTATAGAGAATGTCACTTTCTCATAGAGTCGCTCTGATGCGATAAGATCACAGATAGGCTTTATACGTGCAAGCTCCTCTTGGGGGCTGACAGGCTCAGCACCCGGACGGGAGGAGACGGCACCGATGTCGATGATGTCAACACCCTCTTCGATCATCTGCTCAATACGTGCTATCGCTTCGGCTCCCTGAAACCTGCTGCCGCCGTAGAAGCTGTCTTCGTTGGCATTGAGTACACCCATGATCTGCAGCGGATAGGTTCTTGGTTTCAGAAATGACTGGAGTGTTTTGGCGACCTCTTTGAGCCCAAAGGGCTGTGCCAGCTCTTTGCGGGAGAGTATCTCCATATGTTTGCGCGTACCGATGAGGATACAGTCATAGGAGGGTTTCTCGCAGGTGATCACCCCACCCGGTACAGCAAGCTCCGCACCGATGCTAAGCGCATCCTGTTTGAGGATATTGGCTGCAGGGGTCTTGAGATCTTTGATGTAAAAATAGAGCAGCTCCATCTTCTTTGCCATGATCGCAATACCGCCGCTCTCTACCCCAAGCCGCTTCAATGCAGCCTTTTTATCCGCCATCTCTCCAAGTCTGTAAAGATACATCTTCTGATCCTTCAATCTTCTGCTAACAAACGGTGAAATATCTTGCCAATATAAGTCTCTCTATCATCCTTCTGAAAAACAATATGCTTCTCTTCAAGCTCCGCTTTTGTCATAGTGCTTTGCACTTCATTCAGTGCGTTGAAGCTTGTTGTTGAGACGATAAAAAAGTTGAGGACTATGCTACTGTCTCCAAGTTGTGATTCGAGCTCTTTAATCGTTGCATAAAAATTGACCTTTGCACCATTGGCTACATCCACATTACGCAATCCTTTGGGATCAACAAAGGTGATGTACTGCTTAGAGTCTCTGATGAGCCACATGATAAAGTCCGGGTAGAAGTTTCCTGCTTCGAAAAAACCCATTCCTGTCTTGCTCTGATTTCTCAGAACAAACAGTTCCCTCTCTTTAAACTCGGATGCATTGATCAACAGATAGTTTTTGAGATCTTCTATAAAATCTTTTTCTCCCTCATTCAGCCCAACGGGATTGATAGAGAGTGATAGTAATTTACTGTCTTTGTAGATCAGTGGATTATAGAGGTGTTTGTCAAATCCTATCGCTTTAAAATCACGCCGTGAGAGCTTCTTAAACTCTGCATCATCAATCTTACCTTCTTCAAGCAGTTTCTGTAAGCTTTTCAGTTTTGCAATAATATCCGTCTCTTTGTCCTCTACGGATAATTTATACTCATCGATGAAATTCTTGTCATCGTCATCCAGTTCACGGTACTCCATAAACTGGCTTTCCCATTCTGATTTTTTGAACTCATACAGTGCCTTGGTATATGCCTTTACCAGAGCAATGACGATCTCTTCGATACGTTGCAGGCTCTCGAAATTGTCAATGTCCAACTTCTCTTTTGGTATCTGCAGCGTGTACCAGTCGTTATGGCACAACAACTCCTCTATGGATGCTTTTGAGATACTCAGGTTCACCCAATTGCGTTCATTTTTGAAGCGTTGCAGTTCGAAAAACAGCCTGTCCGTATTAACAAAGGAGAGTTGCATTTGTGTAAGTTTTGGTTCATCCAATGTAATCTGCTGTGAAGAACTTGTACCTTTTTCCATAAGATCGAGCTCTTTATATCGGTTGAGGAGAACTTTTTTGAAAACTCTTTGATTGTTTTCGTAGGCAAGTGTGACTTTCTCTTCTCTCTTGAAGTCTTTACCCTCTTGCAGTCTCAGTACCTTGAGTCTATGCTTTTTATAGCGTCCATCTTTGATAACAGGCAGAACAAACTCAACTCTTTCATCTGTCGGTACACCTTCTTCTTCGAGGTACTCTTTAAACTGTCGCATATAATCTGCTTTAACACCAAAGATGTTGAGAGTCTCGACCGCTTGATACTTTTCTTCCAATCCTCCGTCATAGCAACGGCTCCGCTTGAGTGAGAAGTTTTTACCCTTAAGCCTGACTCCCCGTCCAAAAAGTTGGATGATCTGCGAGCCCTCTTTTTTCCCTACATTCATCAGACCCATCGTGCTTACACGCCAACTGCTCCAACCTTCTGTAAATTTCTTGGCACCGATAAGCAGGTTGACTTTAGACTCCCGATGGTTGATCTGCTTGAATAAAGACTCCGAAAACTCTTTTTTAGTAACGCTCAAACCATTCTCTTCACATAAGCTCTCCAATGCACCCGTATCACCTACATTGATCACACCGAAGTACTCACCCTCGCCAAGTCTTAGACCCATCTCACCATCAACACCTTTAAAATTGTCAAGATGCAGAAGCCCGTTTGTATTGTTAAAAAGTTGTCGTAACATATCGGTGAAAATATCTTCCGCACCCATTCCCAGTGTACTAAGATAGGTAAAACGATTCATGAAAATATCTTCACGGCTTTTATTGAGCAGTCCGCTTTCTCCGCTTAGTATCTCTTTAATAGCTTTGGTGGAACTTGATGTGTCTTTGATAAAGTCATTAAAAAAGAGCAAGATGTCAACCACATCCGATACCTTTCGTTTGTTTTCCGTGCGTACAGAGTTCACACTGCCACCGACAAAGACCATCAGAGGCTTCTCTATAAGGTAAGGCTTCATGAGTGATGGGTTATCTTGGTAGATCTTTACCTGTTGGTAGAAACTAAGTAGGCTCGCTACAAGATAACTATGCCGTGCGGCGCTGTCATCTTCTTTGATGTTCAGGATAGTATAGTCTTTACCATAACCATCATTGTAAAAATACTTGTAGGAGTAGTCAAATAAAATGGCTTTGGCGTACTCTTGGGTAAGCTCCTTTTTCTTTGCTCCGGTTGCAGCGTTGATCGCCTGCCCGAAGGTTGCAGAGTACTCGAAGCTAAAGCCATTGACGCTCAGTTTATCACGGTTCTTCTTCCAGGTATCGCCACTGCTTCCTCTATGACCTTCATCGATAAACACAAGGTTGTTGTCTTCAAAACTCTCTACGGCAACTGTTTTGTCACCATCCTCATCACCAAGCTTGGTGATCTCGATGATCTCAATGCCGGAAAACCTAAATCCACTTTGTGCCTCTTTGCTAAATATCTCCGCATCGATGTTGGAGTCAGCAAACTCTTTGAGGTGCTGCGTAGAGAGTCCTTCATTTGGCGTGAGCAAGAGCGTCTTGTTGATCTTAATCTTGCTTTTGGCATAGTGGTTAAACTGCCTAAGGTTGACATGCATCAGCAGAGTTTTTCCACTTCCTGTTGCATTCCACAAAGCGAGCTTGTTGAGTTCGTTCTCATCATAGTCGTCTATCTGCTCTTTTTTAGGCAGGTCTTTATTGAATGTCTCCAGATGTGCATTGAGCTCTGCAAGGAGTGTCTCTTTGTCCTCAAAGTATTTGTCGAGATAGATCTCCACAAACAGCAGTGTGAGGTATTGAAAATATTTCCACTTGATGTCTCGTCCAAGTGCCATTGTATGGCGCATAATGTTGCTATCGTACTCTTCCAGCTTATCTTTACTCAGGTGTGGGTTTTCAAAAAGTCTCTGTGTCAACCTATGGTAAAAAAGGCTTTGTCCATTCTCATCCATACCCTCAAGCCTGCTCTCTTTGAGGTCTTTACTCAACTCCTCTATGCTCTGGACTTGAAATAAAGAGAGCATATAGGCATTGAGTACGAGTTTCTGATTAAACTTCATTTTTAACCTCCCACTTTCCGCCTTTGGCACTACCGATCCGTTCTATTTTTCCTTCTTGTTTGAGTTTGGTGATCATTTTTTTGATTCCTGACTCACTCATATCGAGTCTTAATGCAAGTTCTTTGATCGTGATCGTACTGTCCTGTCTCATAAGTTCATATATTTTCTGGTCACTTTTTAGGCTACTTTTCTGGTCACTTTTTTGGTACTCTATGAGAAATTCTTTTACGGATTGATGAATGCTCTCAAGCATAAACTCTACAAAAGGGGTACTTTCACCGGCACTTCCTGCCGCTTCAAGTGCTTCATAGTATGCCTTTTGATGCTCTTTCACCACGCTCTCTATAGGGATATAATAAAATATATCCCGAAAACTTCCAAGTATCACACTCTGCCAGAGTCTTCCTATACGCCCATTACCATCACTGAAAGGGTGGATAAACTCAAACTCATAATGAAACACTGAACTGGCGACAAGAGGATGCTCTTTGGTCTTGCCAAGCCAGTCAAACAGTTCGCCCATCAGCTCAGGTACACGGTATGGCGGTGGTGCGACATGAGAGACACCCTCTTTGCCATATACTCCGACATTGCCACTTCTAAACGCTCCTGCATTTTCCAAAATGCCACCCATCATCCGTTTATGTGCCAAAAGCAAGTCATCAAGTTTTTTGGCGTCATAGTCTTCTATCGACTCATACGACTTGATGGCACCTTTGACTTCTTCTATCTCCCGTACACTTCCCAGAACTCTTTTGCCCTCAATGAGTGCCGTTACTTCCTCTTCACTAAGTGTATTGCCCTCTATCTGCAAAGAACCGGTGATGGAGCGAACACGGTTCTTTTTTCGTAGTATTGGTGTCGTCTTGTCCTTTTTGATGGAGCTGACCTCAGTGATCATCTCTGTGATCTCATTGGTCAGCAACAATATCTTTGAGGTAATGGTGTA
>WFYB01000203.1 GCA_015490315.1 Sulfurovum sp.
ATAGTTGACCGTCATGATCGGCAGCTTGGATTTCATCGCCAATGCGAGTGCGCCCGGACTGATCTGATGCCTTGGGCCTCTTGGTCCATCAGGTGTCACCAAAAGATCATCACCTTTTTTCAGAGCACGAAAGGCTTCCAAAAGTACCTGCTTCGCACCTCTGCTGCTCGACCCGCGCAGTGCCTTGATCCCAAAGTATCCCAAAATATTTGCGATGATCTCCCCATCGAAGTGTCTCGATATGATACCTGATGCAGATTGACTTTTATGAAAATGGCGATATGCCTGTGGAGAGCAGAGAAGCTCTCCATGCCAACAGACCACCACACACTGCCCTTCGGGTATGCTGCCTTCAATATGAAATCTTTTGGAAGAGGTGTACCAGTAGAAACGCATAAGCGCATAGCCCAGCGGAGGGAGCAGAAAAGTGCCTATTGAGCGGAATATCTGCTTGGATCCCATTTTAGCACACTACGCCCTCAAGCGCACCCCGTGACGCTTTGGTCACCTTGACATCTACGATCTTGCCCAACAGCTCTTCGCTACCTTTGACAAAAAAGAGTTTGCCGTCATCACTTCTGCCCGAGACTCTGCCACCGGGCTTGAGCTCGTCGAAATAGACCTTGTGTATCTTGCCAAGCTGCGCATCCATCACTTCATCGAGGATCTCGGTATGGCGGGACTGCAATCTTGTGAGGCGCTCACCTGCCACTTTCTCATCGACCTGATTGGCAAAATCGGCTGCTTCGGTATGGGGTCTTGGAGAGTACTTGAAGGAGAACATCTGCTCAAAACGTACCTGCTCGAGCACATCCATCGTATCTTCAAAATCCGCATCACTCTCTCCGGGGAAACCGACAATCACATCGGTGCTGATGGTCGCTTCAGGACAGAGTGTACGGATCTTTTCACAACGGTTGAGAAACCACTCTTTGCTGTAGCCGCGTTTCATCTCTTTGAGAATACGGGTCGAGCCGCTCTGCAGAGGGACATGGATCTGTTTGCATATCTTGGGATTGGAAGCAAACTCCTCAAGAAAAGCATCATCCATATGTAAGGGGTGCGGCGACTGAAACCGTATGCGCTCCAAGCCCTCGATCTGTGATATCTTACGCAAAAGCCCGGTGAAGTCGATCTTCTCCTCCACCGCACCAAAACGTCTGCCGTAGTTGTTGACATTCTGTCCGAGTAGCATCACCTCTTTGGCACCGCTTTGGACTGCTTTGGTGATCTCCTGAACGATCAGATCGGAAGGTATCGAGATCTCTTCACCTCGTGTTGCCGGAACGATACAGAAGGTACACGACTTGTCGCATCCGATAGAGATATTGACCATCGCTTTGTAGGGGTTGCTGCGATACTCTCCGAAGGCATAGCTGCTCTCATCATAGTCTGTGCTCACTTCTACCGCATGTTTTTTGTCTACCACCTGATTGATCTTGGAGACATTACGCGCCCCAAGGACAAAATCTACAGAGGGTGCACGCTTGATGATCTCTTCACCCAGATGCGATGCAGTACAGCCGGCGACACCGATCTTGGCTCCGGGCTTTTTCTTTTTGTTGAAGACACCGATCTCGGAGAAAAGTTTGGCGACAGGTTTCTCCCTGACCGAACAGGTATTGATAATGATAAGGTCTGCTTCTGAAAGGTTGTCGGTAAGTTCGTAGGGTTCTTGCTTGTTAAGTTCCGCGATCATATGTTCACTGTCGCGGACATTCATCGCACAGCCGAGTGTTTCGATAAACAGTTTTTTGCTACTCAATATGCCTCTTTGTCTACAGTTTCTGCACTATGCGATAATGTGAACTTCATAGATATATTCGTTGTCATCCAGACCATATTTGACCTCTCTCATATAGACAGAATAGCCCTTCTCTTCAAAATACTCGATCAGCTCTTTGAGCTCTTTGTGTGAATTGTCCTTGTCAAAATAAAATATAGATTTGTTCGCCAATTCCTCTTCGATCTTCTTTAGTTCAATACTCTTTGGCTTTGCTTTCAGGGTGGTTCTGGCAAGTTTCAATTTCATCTATATTTCCTTAAATCTTATTCGTTTACATAGTTGCATCCATTATACTTTATTTTCAGTAAAGGTTTGGTTAGCTATAATACTCTTCTTCAAAAACACCACTTCCCAAGTCGTCATCACAATGTTATGTTACCTCTTGTAGCGGTAGATTTTGAAAAAATATAGAGGATTGATACATGGAAAAAATACTTGATATTATCGAAGCAATAGCACATGAGAAGAATATATCACGAGAGAGTGCCATCGAAGCGTTCAAAGAGGCACTGGTCAACACTGCCAAAAGATTGACATCAGAAACATCAGCGTTTGATGTCAAGATCGATGAAGATACCAAAACCTACAGTGTCAACAAGGTCATCACTGTCGTACCCGACGATGATGAGCGGCTGATGGCAGAAGTAGGCAGAGAGCCCAATATCAAAAAGGTACCTTCAGATGCCTATATCCCGCTCAGTGAGGCTAAAGAGTTTGATGAATCCCTCGAAGTCGGGGATCAGCTCACCGAAGAGTTTGTCCTCGAGGATTACGGCAGAACAGCTTCTGCCAACCTCTTCAAAGAGCTTGAGTACCATATCCAGAGACGTATCGAACAGGATCTCTTTGAGAAGTATAAAGAGAAGGTAGGTACCGTCATGCTCGGCACTGTCAACCGTGTCGATGCGGAGGATAACACCCATGTCGAGATAGGGGAACTCAAAGGTATCATGAGTCAGAGAAACCGTATCAAAGGTGAGAAGTTCAAACGTGGGGATACCCTCCGTGCACTACTGCGCTATGTCAGTGTCGACCCTCAACATGGACTCTTTCTGGAGCTGACACGCACCTCACCGAAGTTTCTTGAAGCGCTGATGGCAAACGAAGTGCCTGAGATCGCTGACGGTGTCGTAGAGATCGTAAACGCTGCGAGAATCCCGGGAGAGCGTGCAAAGATCGCCCTCAAAACGGAACAGATGAATGTCGACCCTATCGGTGCAGCTGTCGGTGTCAAGGGTGTACGTATCAATGCGGTAAGCCACGAGCTTAACGGAGAGAATATTGACTGTATCGAATACTCTCCGATTCCTGAGATCTACATCACCAGAGCACTTTCTCCTGCGATCACACAGAGCATCAAGGTCGATAAAGATGAGAAGAAAGCAACGATCAACATCACAGGAGACCAGAAAGCCAAGGCGATCGGTAAAAGCGGTATCAACATCCGTCTTGCTTCGATGCTTACAGGCTATACGATAGAACTCAATGAAGTAGAGGGCGTAACAGAAAGACAACCTGAAAATGCAGGTCAAACAGAAGTAGAAAAAACCACAGATACCAGCGCATTGGAAGATCTGTTTAAATAATAGCGGAACGATTTTCCCATCAATCAAACACCCCGTAGGGGTACCCCTCGTGGGTACCCACGCTCAACAGAGCAAATATCTATACAAAATATTACTCGATTCTTAAACCCAAATCTCGAAATAGGATTCTTGCAAACTGTGCAATGCTAGTGTTTAGGGAGTTTGTATCGTATCTGAGGCGCACCTAAAGGGGAGGAGCGTAAAATAAAAGCAAACTGCTTTGCTTTTGTAGCTCCACACGACGCTGCGTATATACCGAAGGTATAGCAGACGTCCGAGTAAATATTATACGGACTCCATGAATACGATGATTGTGCAGAGTGCCGAATTTCTATTTCGAGATTCGGGTTAAAGGGCAACCACAAGGGATTGCCCCTACGCATTAACCAAGGATCATTGTAGCAAAGTTCTTGGCATCCAGTGCAGCAGAACCTATCAGGACACCATCTACTCCTCTGATAGAAGTTATCTCCTTGATATTCTCAGGCTTGACACTGCCACCGTAAAGCAAAGGCTTCTGAATGGTCTTTTTGAGTCCTTCATGGGTTGTAGCGATCTCCTCTACAGTTGCCGATCGCCCTGTACCGATCGCCCAGATCGGTTCATAGGCTACGATCAGTTTCTCATAAGAGGTATCGATCCCTTCAAACTGCGAGAGAAGATAGGTCATCACCGCTTCATCTCCCTGTTGGCGTATATGCAATGGCTCTCCGATACAGTAGAGGATCTCAAAACCGTTCTCTTTGAAATAGGCAAACTTTTCAGCCACAAACGACTGTGACTCTCCCAGCAGCTGACGCCGCTCACTGTGCCCTATCAAAATCGTCCTAATCCCAAACTCCTCAAGCTGTGCTGTACCTATCTCTCCGGTATAGGCACCCTCTTTCGCAGGATAGGCATTCTGAGCCCCGAGTGTGAAGTCACCCTCATAGTGATCATAAGCAGTTGCCGGAGGAAAAACAATCACCCTGTCATCCGCATTTTTGCCTGCCAATGCTTCCTGTAACGCTTCAAGATAGGCTTTGGTGCTTGCTCTGGTATGGTTCATTTTGAAGTTGGCGGCATATATCATCTCTATCCTTAGGCTTGCAGGGCTACTACACCGGGGAGTCTCTCGCCCTCAAGCAGCTTCAAGCTCGCCCCTCCGCCGGTACTGACAAAAGTCATCTCATCGATATCACCCGCACGGTTAACAACATCAGCGGTATCCCCGCCTCCGACGACAGTGGTAGCATGTGTCTGTGCGATGATGTTGGACATCATGGTACTCCCCTTGGAGTATCTATCCATCTCATAGACTCCCATAGGACCGTTCCAGATGATCGTCTTGGCATCGTTGAGTGCTTCTCTGAAGAGGCGGATAGATGCCGGTCCGATATCCAGACCCATCCATCCCTCCGGGATCTCCTGAACAGGCAGATATTTCACAGTCGTATTCTCTGAAAATTCCGCTGCAGCGACCACATCTACAGGGAGATAAAACTTCACCCCACGCGCTTTGGCTTTTTGCATGATCTCCTCTGCTTCTGCAAGGAGGTCATCCTCTACCAGAGAGTTACCCACTTCATACCCTAAAGCTTTGAGAAATGTAAACGCCATTCCTCCACCGATGATGATCTTGTCAACTTTGTCAACCAGTTTGATCATCGCCTGAAGCTTGCCTGAAACTTTTGAGCCTCCTACTACTGCCACAAAAGGACGGATAGGCTCTTCAAGCATCTTGGAGAAAAAGTTGATCTCTTTTGCCATCAAAAAACCTGCCGCTTTATGCTCTTGATCAAAATATCGTGTGATCGCATCGATAGAGGCATGTTTACGGTGACAGGCACCGAATGCATCATTGATATAGACATCGGCAAAGGATGCCAATTCCTTGGCAAAAGATTCATCGTTACTTGTCTCTCCCGCTTCATAACGCAGGTTCTCCAGCAGAAGGATATCGCCGCTTTCGAGGCTGGCAGCTTTGCTTTTGGCATCCTCTCCGACCACATCTTCTGCCATCAAAATTTCGTTTTTGATCTTCAGCAGCGTATGAAGTCTTTTGGCAACAGGCTTTAGAGAAAAACGCTCCTCATACTTGCCCGGCTGGGGTCGTTCATAGTGGGAAGCAAGCACGATCTTGCACTCTCTGTCGATGCAATAGCGTATCGTTGCCAGTGCTTCCCTGATGCGACGATCATCAGTGATATTGCCAAACTCATCTTTAGGCACATTGAAATCACAGCGGATAAATACACGTTTTCCGTCAATATCCAGATCTTTGATTGTTTTCATTCGCCCCGTCCTACTTTTTGCTTACCAGAACAGCCATATCGACCAAACGGCAAGAGTAACCCCACTCATTGTCATACCACGAAAGCACCTTGACCATATTGTCACCGATTACCTGAATCGTATCGAGCGGCACAACTGTGCTGAGCTCTTCCCCTACAAAATCCTGAGAGACACGGTACTCTTCATCGATACCGAGAATACCCTTGTGCGAACTTTCACTTGCACGCTTGAACGCCTCCTTGACCTCATCAAGTGTGACAGCTTTATTCAGTGTGACCGTCAGATCCACCATCGAGACATCCGGTGTTGGTACGCGGATCGCCTGACCGTTCAGCTTGCCTTCAAGGGACGGAAGTACTTTGGAGATCGCTTTGGCTGCACCGGTTGTTGTCGGTACAAGATTGGTCGCACCGGCACGTCCTTTGCGCGGATCTTTTTTGTGTTTGGCATCCAAGATAGGTTGCGAGGAGGTATAGGAGTGGATCGTTGTCATCAGCCCCTTCTCTATCCCAAAGGCATCATCGAGCACTTTGGCTACCGGAGCAAGCCCATTGGTCGTACAGCTGGCATTGGAGACCACCGCTTCACCCGCATAGCTCTGTTCATTCGCTCCAATGACAAAGGTAGCCGTATCATCCTTCGCAGGTGCAGAGAAGACCACCTTGGCAATCCCGTTGTCCAGATAGGGCTGTACACTCTCTTTGGTCAGGAAGGCTCCGGTACACTCCAGCACCACCTCTGCGCCGGTAGAAGCAAAATCGATCTTGCCCAGTTCACGCTCCGCAAAGATCTTCGCCCGGTCTTTGCCTATCGCGAGATAGCCATCTTTGACAGTCACATCATTGCGTGTACCGTGTACAGAGTCATATTTGAGCTGGTACTCAAGCATCTCTTCGCTTGCACTTGCATTGACAGCGACAAGTTCGATATCCTCTCTGTCAGCGATGATGCGTGCCACACATCTGCCGATCCTGCCCAATCCGTTGATCGCTACTTTTACAGCCATTGTATACCCTTAGTGTTTATTAGTGAAACTATGCTAAAATTGTGCAATTTTACAGTAAATGAGGTTAGCATTTGGTTAAAACACCCAAGCCTGTAGCAGCGATATTCGGCGGCAGTTTCGACCCGCCGCACATCGGACATCAACAGATCGTCCAAGCCGCTGCGAAGCTACCCGGTGTCGACCGAGTGCTGATCGTGCCAGCCTACCTGAACCCCTTCAAAACATCTTCGCTCTCTGATGCCGGGCAGAGACTTCAATGGTGTCACAGCCTTTTTGACGGCATACCCAAAGTATCCGTTGAGTCCTATGAAGTGGATCAGGGTCGGAGTGTCACGACCTGGGAGACTGTAAAACATTTCAAGACAAACTATGATGTCCGGTACCTGATCATCGGTTCTGACAACCTGTCAACCCTTGAAAAGTGGCACCAATTTGACGCACTAAACCGCGAGATCATATGGATCATCGCCACCAGAGAGGGGTATGACCTCAAGACCGACATGCTTAGAAGCTGGCAGATCCTGGAGGTTAACGTACCTGCAAGCTCTACAGAGATAAGAGCGTCGGGTGACATCAGCCATGTTGACAACAAAATCAAAGAAGATGTAAACCGGACATTACAACTAAACACAAAGGATAACCCTTCATGACCATTGAAGAAAGAATAAACAACATCGTCAACCTGCTTGACGAAAAAAAAGCAGAAGAGATAGAGGTATTCAACCTCGATGATGCAGACTATATCGCTGACCGTGTGGTGATTGCTAACTCACTTAACCTCAAACATACGCAAGCACTCTTTGATCAGCTCAAAGATGCACTCAAACCACTTGGTGAGGAGTTCCTCCATGCAGATATGAGCGATGAGTGGATCGTTGCAGATCTGGGGGATATCCTCGTGCATATCATGATTCCGGAGTATAGACAGCGCTATTCACTCGAGACGTTTCTGAGTGAACTTATGGAGAACCAGAAAGCGCTTAAACAGTAACAAGCGTACGAGCTACCCTATGACAGGGAGCTCATGCCCAGAGCCTGCCAGCAGTTCAAGCAGCAAAAAGATCGCAATCGTCACTACCGGTGAGGCGATCAGCCACCAGAGGTACTTCCCTCGCAACAGATAATAGAGCACCCCTCCCCATGCGATCACAACCAAAACAAGATGTGAAAGATAGAGCGGGATAACAGGACGGGTAAGATTGCCGACGATCGCCAGCGAAACCACCAATGCAAAACTTGCAAGCGTGATCATGGTTTTTTTGAAGTTTTTTTCCCGTTTGTACTGTAACAATGTCAAAGCCAGTGTACCCAATACGGCTATGAGGATCAACGCTTTCACAAAATGCCCCTTAATTTCTAATACTTCATTTTCACTCACGGGAGTCAGGTGATTCATGATTCATTGCTTACACAAAAAATCACAAATCACCAGACTACTTATGTACTAATTCTTAATTTTATCACAATCTCTCGACGACATCGATGCCAAGCAGGTTTAATCCCTGCTTGATCGTCTTAGCAGTGAGGTTCGCCAGCTGCAGGCGGCTCTGGCGTGTCTCTTCGGCTACCCCCTCTTTTAGAATAGGGTTACGCTCATAAAATTTCATAAAGAGTGTTGCCAGATCGTACAAATAGGCGGTGATCTGACTGGGTGCGGCATCTTCGGCTGCACGCTCGAGAACATCCTCAAAACGCAACAGCATCATCGCCAGTCTGTGCTCCAGCTCATCACCGATAACAATCTCACCCTCAGGCTGCTTGCCGTACTTTCTGAAGATGCTCTGTATCCGTGCATACGCGTACTGCATATAGAGTGAGGTATTGCCCTCAAAAGAGAGCATCTTGTCCCAATCGAAGATATAGTTGGATTCACGGTTGATGCTTAAATCGGCATACTTCACTGCTCCGATCCCGATCGTCTTTGCCAGTGCTTCGATCTGTTCATGGGTATAGTCAGACTTGTCCTTGATCGCCTCTTTGGCACGTTCTACCGCCTCGTCGAGCAGATCGATCAGTTTGACCGTACCGCCGTCACGCGTCTTGAAAGGCTTGCCGCTCTTGTCCATCATCGTTCCAAACGCCACATGCTCCAGCTTGACATCCTCCGGGACAAATCCTGCCTCTTTGGCAACCCTGAATACCTGTTTGAAATGCCCCGCCTGTCTTGCGTCAACCACATAGGAGATACGCTTGGCACCCAAGACCTGTGCTCTGTAGTGCAGTGCTGCCAGGTCAGTCGTTGCATAGAGATAGCCGCCGTCACCCTTCTGGACGATCACAGGTACTTCATCCCCCTCGAGGAAAACACACTGCGCACCGTCACTCTCCTGCAGCTTCCCTGCCTCCTTGAGGGCATCGATTACCTTGGGAAGCTCATCGTTATAGAAGCTCTCAGCTCTGACATCCTCTCTACTTAGATTGACCCCAAGCTTCTCATAGACCTCTTCGCAGTGCCCAAGAGAGATATCGATAAACTTCTGCCAGAGTCCAAGACAGTGGCTGTCCCCACTTTGTATCTTGACCACATACTCTCTCGCTTTGTCGGCAAATGCCGGATCCTCATCGAAACGCTTTTTGGCATCTTTGTAGAACTGTTCGAGATCTCTGAGTGAGACGCTGCTCTCTTCGCCTGTCTCTTCAAGGTAGGCAATCAGCATCCCAAACTGTGTCCCCCAGTCACCGATATGGTTCTGGCGTATCACCTCATCCCCGAGGAACTCCAGCAAATTTGCCAACGTATCGCCAATGATGGTAGAGCGCAAATGTCCAACATGCATCTGTTTTGCCATATTGGGTCCAGAGTAGTCCACGATCGCTTTGATCGGGTTCTCTTTCACTCCGATACCCAAACGCGCATCTGCCACCGCTTCACTGCTTCGCGTGGCGATCCAGTTGTCATCGAGCCAGAGGTTGATAAAGCCAGGTCCCGCGATCTCTGCTTTTGCGATCACACCGTCGGTTTTGAGATGCTCTACGATCGTAGCGGCGATCTCTCTTGGGTTTTTCCCCAACTTTTTGGCAAGTGCCATCGCACCGTTGAACTGAAAGTCACCAAATTCCGGTTTGGTCGCTTCCGATACGGAAATAGGTGTCGCATCAATACCCGCTTCATCAAAAGCCGCCTGAATGACCTGATTCACTTCTTGTTTTAATTTCATAGATTATTCCGTAATATTTTGTGTAGCGTTGTAGATAATCAGTGCTGTGCACCGGTAGTATGGTCTCAGCGCTGAGCGCTGAACACTGAGCGCTTTTATGCGTTCTCGCTCTTTTTCTCTTCGACTTTCGCCTCTTCCTGGCTTGGCTCCTCTTTGGAAGCGATCTCTTTAGGTGTCTCTACCTCATCATCTTCTTTTACAGCTTTTTTGAAGTCCTTGATCCCTTTTCCGATACCTTTTGCAAGGTCTGGAATCTTCTTGGCTCCAAAGAGCAGTACTACGATCGCCAATACGATCAAGAGTTCCGGCATACTTGGCATACCCATATCAATCCTTTTTACATCGCCTGCGCGAATATTTTGGTTAATTATACTGCAAAATGTTTAATTTATCTTTTGCCCAGCCACTCCTCGATAAATTTGCGGCTCTCCTCTTGGCTCTGTTTGAGTCTGGCTGCCTGTGCAATCGTCACAAACTGCTTGGCTGCCTCTGCGATATTATCATTGATGATCGTAAAGTCATACTCCCCGATCGCAGCGATCTCCTCTTTGGCATTTTGGATACGCTGGGTGATAACCGCATCATCGTCAGTGCATCTGGCACGCAGCCGCTGCTCGAGCTCTTTGAGTGTCGGCGGTGTGATAAATGCAGAGGTGGTGATATCATTCATCTTGGCGCGCACCAGCCTGTGTCCCTGCACATCGATATCAAAGATCACGAGTTTACCCGCTTCAAGCGCCTCACGCACCGGCTTGAGCGATGTGCCGTAGTAGTTGCCGTGTACCTGTGCATACTCCAGGAAGTTCCCCGCTTTGATATCCTCCTCGAACTCCTCTTTGCTGACAAAGAAGTATTCGCGTCCATGCTGCTCACCCTCTCGGGGTGCTCTGGTCGTGGTGGAGATAGAGAAGTAGTACTCCCCTATCTCATCCGCGGCGGCATTGATGATCGTACTCTTCCCCGCCCCGCTGGGGCCGGAGAGTACCAGTATAGCTCCTTTTTGCATCAGAGAGGATCCTTGAGTTTCAATTTGACCTTCTCGCCTTTGAGAAGTTGACGCAGTTTTTTGGGTTTGGTCTTACGAATCGTATAGGCAAACATCATCTCAAGCTTTTCAAGCTCTTCAAG
>WFYB01000204.1 GCA_015490315.1 Sulfurovum sp.
AGCGTTCACTGGGGTATGCACACATCACGATAGGCTGTCCTACTTATGTTCTTGCACATGAGCTTGGACATACGATGGGTCTGGTACACTCCAAAGATGATCCGTTCCATGGACGTACTGCCTATGCAAGAGGCTACAAAGAAGAGAATGATTTTGCGACCGTGATGGCATATACGACCGGTACAGCTGTCAAAATCAATAAATTTTCGAGTCCTGATCTTATCTGCCACTACAGCCAGTGCGGTATTGAAGCGGGTGAGACAGGAGAAGCGGATGCGGCAAGGTCACTTCGGGAGAGTATGCAGGCAGTTGCAAACTTCTATTAGTAAAGAGTGATGAAAATTAATCTGCCGATCAAGCGTATGCTATGGGGCTTACCGATGGTTGCGGGTATGTTCTATCTGTACTTCCCATTAGGGAAGGATAGTGTCAAACCTTCTTATAAGGCAAAAACGTTCATGTCTCCTTCGCCTAAAGATGGGGGGTAGGGAGGAGATATCGACAAGCAGTGGGGATATACATAGAGAAGTACTGCAAGAGGTCACTGCCCAAAGTACAGATAGTAGTGCTCGCTATGATGATGCGGTCATAGAGATAGCGATTGAGGATATTGTTGCCGAAAAAAAAGACGATATGAGAGTAGCACCGGTTTCTGCATGGCATATCGAGAGGGAGAAGATCGAAACCCTTACAGTGGGTGATACTCTTGTTGTGCCGCTTGACGGCATAGAGTATTTTCTGCAAGTGATAGATAGAGAGCGAATGGGAAAAAGTACGGTTATCACTGCTATGTATGAGGATGAAGGGATGCGTTACCCTACGGTCATAACCATTGGGAAAGAGACACTCTTTGTCACGTTTCAGACCCCTGATGGAGGGTATCAGTCATCACTGATCTCCTCTGAAGGATATGTCTACTCCAACGCCTCGATCGAAGCTGCATGGGTTGACCACAGTCAAAGCGATACCCTAAAAGTCACTTCTAATAGAGATTTGGATATAATCCCCCGATAATATAACACTTAAGGTATTATCGACGATGGATTACAAAGAAACCCTCCTTCTCCCCAAAACAGACTTTCCGATGCGCGGAAACCTGCCCCAAAATGAACCCAAAAAATATCAGGCATGGTTTGAGAACGGTGTCTATGAGCAGATGAAAGCAAAGCGTCCCAATGCCGAAATATTCACACTGCATGACGGTCCTCCCTATGCCAACGGCGATATCCACATCGGGCATGCACTCAATAAGATCCTCAAAGATATTATCCTTAAACACAACTATTTTCAGGGCAAAGCGGTACGCATGACGCCGGGCTGGGACTGCCACGGACTGCCTATCGAGCAGAAGGTCGAGGAGAAACTCGGCAAAGAGAAGAAAGAGGCGATGCCTACAGCGAAGTTCAGAGAGCTCTGTCGTGCCCATGCGGCGAAATTTGTCGATATCCAGAGAGAGGGATTCAAGTCTCTGGGTGTGATCGCAGACTGGGAGCATCCCTATGTAACGATGGATTTCAAGTTTGAAGCCAATATCTACCGAACACTTTGTGAAGTGGCAAAGAGAGGTCTGCTGGTCGAACGGCACAAGCCAATCTTCTGGTCATGGGCAGCGAGAACAGCACTGGCGGATGCGGAAGTGGAGTATGAAGAGAAAGAGGACTACTCGATATATGTTCATTTTGAGCTGAGTGACGCAGCCAAAGAGCAGATCGGTGTGGAGGGCAAAGCGGGCCTGGTGATCTGGACGACGACGCCGTGGACACTGCCTGCCAATACCGGTATCTCTATCAATCCGGATGAAATGTATGTGCTTACCGATGACGGGCATATCGTTGCAGAGGCACGCTATGATGCGATGATCGAAGAGGGGGTTGTCAGCGGACACGCCTCCCGCAAGATTGCTGCTACGGAGCTTGAAGGGCTCTTGGCGATCAACCCGCTAAGCGCCAGACCTTCCAAAGTGGTACTGGGTGAGCATGTCCTGATGGACGGCGGTACAGGGTGTGTCCATACCGCACCGGGTCATGGGGAAGATGACTACAAAGTAGGGCTCAAATATGGGCTGGATGTGGTCATGCCTGTCGATGAACGAGGATGCTACGACGAGTCGGTCGTCGGACTTAACTTACTGCCCAACGCAGAGGATTTTGTAGGGATGCATATCTTCAAAGCCAATGAGCCGATCCTTGAACTACTTGGGGAGAGCCTCCTGAAAGTGAGCAAATTCAAACACTCCTACCCGCATTGCTGGCGAACCAAGAAGCCGCTTATCTATCGTGCAACCAACCAGTGGTTCATCTCAATCGATGATGTACCCAAAGGCTCAAACAAGTCTCTGAGAGAGAGTGCGCTGGATGCACTGGAGGATGTCACCTTCTATCCGGCAAGTTCCAAGAACAGACTCAAACCGATGATCGAAGGCAGACCCGATTGGTGTATCTCAAGACAGCGGAGCTGGGGTGTACCTATAGCGTTTTTCAGACGCAAGAGCACCAAAGAGGTGATCCTCGATGATGCGGTACTCGAGCATATCGCCGCACTCTTTGATGAGCATGGTGCAGATGCATGGTATGAGATGAGCATTGCCGAGCTTTTACCGGAGGGGAGTAAGTACGATCCGGATGATCTGGAAAAGATCGAAGATATCCTCGATGTCTGGTTTGATAGCGGCTCAACTTGGAACGCCGTACTGAAGTTGGGCAACTATGATGCAGGCAACTACCCTGCATCACTCTATCTTGAGGGGAGTGACCAGCATAGAGGGTGGTTCCAGTCCTCACTGTTGCTAAGCAGCGCGATCAACCAGATCTCTCCCTATGAGACACTGGTCACACACGGTTTTACTGTGGATGAGAAGGGCGAGAAGATGTCCAAATCCAAAGGAAATGTCGTCGCACCGGACAAAGTGGTCAAGCAGTATGGTTCAGAGATCTTGCGTCTGTGGGTAGCCCTGAGTGACTACCAGAGTGACCTGAAGATCAGTGACGGTATCTTGAAGCAGACAGCGGAGCAGTACAGAAAGATACGTAACACATTCAGATTTTTACTGGCGAATGTCAACGATCTTGATGCACTGGTCTCTCCTGAAGCGTATGGCGAACTGGACAGATGGATCCTTGCCAAGGCGCAGAGGGTATTTGCTTCGGTCAAAGAGAGTTTTGACAGCTATGATTTCCTCAGAGGTTTTGCGACACTCAACCACTTCATCACCAATGAGCTCAGCGGTATCTATATGGATATCACCAAAGATAGGCTCTACTGTGATGCACCAGATGCCCAGAGCAGACGTGCGACACAGTCAGCGATGACACTGATCGCCAAATCAATGCTGGGGCTGGTCGCACCGGTATTGACCTACACCGCTGATGAGATACTCGAGTATGCACCGAAGATATTCAAAGGTGAGATGCAGAGTGTCTTTGATCTGGTCTATGAGCCTATAGAGGACGTGGCAGAGAGCTTTGATGACAGTGTGTTGATCGAAGCGCGCGAGAAGTTCTCTGAGGCGATCGACTCTCTCAAGAAAGAGAAGCGTATCAAAGCCACACTTGAACTGGAGATTGCCGGAGAGAGAGACCTCTTCCCGATCAGCGACGAGAAAGATCTTGAGGACTGGTTCGTCGTCTCTGCGGTGAAGGCGCAGAGTGAGGGGGAAGAGCTCGCATCGTTTGAAGTGGCGGGCAAACACTTTGGGGTACATAAAGCCACCGCTGCCAAGTGTCCAAGATGCTGGCGCTATACCGCACCTGCCGAAGAGATGCTGTGTCAACGCTGCAGTGAGGTCGTAGCCTGATGTTTGATATGAGTCAGCCTATTCCGATGAGCGTGATCGTAGGCTCGATCCTGTTTATTTTTGGGCTGGTAGGCATCGGGCTTGGCGTGGTGGCATATTATAAAAAGAAGTCGGATATCAAGTAAGAGGAGCAAACGGGTGATCACACTAAAAGAAGCATTGACAAAAAGCAAAGAGGAGCTTGCCCAGTTGCGCAGCGAGCTCGAAGCCAAAGCCAAAGAGAGCGGTCTCAATGCCTACATCGGCTTTGAAAGCTCAGGTGAGGGCGTGCCTATCCTGATCAAGGATAACATTCAGGTCAAAGGGTGGAGTGTCACCTCCGCTTCAAAGATACTGCAAGGCTATATCGCCCCTTATGAGGCGACAGCGGTTGAAAACCTCAAAGCCAAAGGGATGATGGCGTTTGGGCGTGCCAACATGGATGAGTTTGCCATGGGATCGACCACTGAGAGCTCCTTTTACGGTCCTACCAAAAATCCACATGATATTTCTCGCGTACCTGGAGGAAGTTCGGGCGGGTCGGCTGCAGCGGTTGCCGGAGGCATCGCTATCGCCGCACTCGGTTCTGATACAGGCGGTTCTATCCGACAGCCTGCAGCCTACTGCGGATGTGTCGGGATGAAACCGACCTACGGACGTGTCAGCCGTTATGGTTTGGCTGCCTATGCTTCCAGTCTCGACCAGATCGGCCCTATTGCACAAAATGTCGAAGATGCGGCGATCCTCTATGATGCGATCAAAGGACATGACCCCAAAGACTCGACAAGTGCCGATTTTGAGATCGAAGATATCGCCAATAACCTCGATGCGGACGTCAAGCTGACTATTGCAGTCATCGACTCTCATGTAGAGGCGGCGGATGCAGAGGTGCAAAAGGCGTTTAATGAAACTGTTGCCAAGCTTGAATCGGCAGGACATACGATCGTACACAAAGAGATGAGCAACACCAAGTATGATATCGCGACCTACTATATCTTAGCCACTGCCGAAGCGGCGACCAACCTGGCACGCTATGACGGTGTACGCTACGGCAGGCGGGCTGAAGCAAAAAATACGGAAGAGCTCTTCTTCAATACCAGAAGCGAGGGATTCGGTGAAGAGGTCAAGCGACGTATTTTGCTGGGTAACTTCGTACTCTCAAGCGGCTATTACGATGCCTACTATGTCAAGGCACAGAAGGTCAGACATCTCATCCGCGATGAGTACAACAAGATCTTCGAAGGGGCAGACCTGATCCTCTCTCCGGTCGCACCGAGTGTTGCACCGAAAATGGGCTCCATTCACGACCCGCTGGAGATGTATAAGTCTGATATGTACACACTGGGAGTCAATCTGGCAGGACTGCCCGGCATCAGCCTGCCAGTTGCCAAAAATGACGAGGGAATGCCCATCGGACTTCAGCTGATCGCCAAAGCGTTTGATGAAAAAACACTCTTTAACGGTGCTGCAAGCATGGAAAAAGCAGTCAATTATATAGCATAGAGAATAGAGGGGTCTGGTGATTTGTAATTTGTTGCATAGCAATGAATTATGAATCACCTGACACCCTCGGAGATTAAAAGCAAATACCATCCAAAGGAATACCATTATGAGAATTAAAAAAAGAGCACTCACATTTGAAGATGTACTGCTGGTACCGCAACACTCCACCGTCCTTCCCAAAGAGGTCAGCGTCAAGACACAGCTGACACGCAATGTCTCGCTCAACATTCCTATCGTCTCTGCCGCAATGGATACTGTCACAGAGTTCAAAGCTGCGATCGCGATGGCGAGACTCGGCGGTATCGGAGTGATCCACAAAAACATGGATGTCGCAACACAGGCGTTTCAGGTGACCAAAGTGAAGAAGTCTACCTCGGGTGTGATCATCGATCCTGTCTATATCGGTCCTGACGCTACTGTGGGTGAAGCGGATGCACTCATGGCAGAGTATCACATCTCGGGTGTACCGGTCGTGGATGGTGACAAAAAGCTAATCGGTATCATCACCAACCGGGATATGCGTTTTATCAGTGATATGTCAGCCAAGGTCTCCGATGTGATGACCGCTGCACCGCTGGTCACTGCCAAAGAGGGCACGACCCTCGAAGAGGCAGCCAAAGTCCTGCAGGAGCACAAAATCGAAAAGTTGCCTATCGTTGATGAGAACGGAACGCTGATGGGGCTGATCACGATCAAGGATATCCAGAAGAAAAAGCAATACCCCAATGCCAACAAAGATGCCTACGGACGTCTGCGTGTCGCAGCAGCTATCGGTGTGGGGCAGCTCGATCGTGCCAAAGCGCTTGTGGATGCCGGTGTCGATGTGATCGTACTGGACTCTGCACACGGGCACTCCCAGGGTATCATCGATACGGTCAAACAGATCAAAAAAGAGCTCGATGTCGATGTGATCGCGGGTAACATCGCTACAGGCGAAGCAGCCAAAGATCTCATCGAAGCCGGAGCGGACGGTGTCAAAGTAGGGATCGGGCCGGGATCGATCTGTACGACACGTATCGTGGCTGGTGTGGGTGTGCCGCAGATCTCAGCGATCGATGAGGTAGCACAAGTGGCACAAAAACACGGCGTACCTGTGATCGCAGACGGCGGTATCAAGTACTCCGGTGACGTGGCAAAAGCACTTGCAGTGGGGGCAAGCTCAGTAATGCTGGGAAGCGCACTGGCAGGTACCTACGAAGCACCCGGAGAGATGATCCTCTTTAACGGACGTCAGTTCAAAGAGTACCGCGGTATGGGCAGTATCGGCGCGATGACCAAAGGGAGTACCGACCGCTATTTCCAGGAGGGTACCGCAGCGGACAAGCTCGTCCCCGAAGGGATCGAAGGGCGCGTCCCCTACCGTGGAAAGATCGCCGATGTGATCCACCAGATGATCGGTGGTCTACGCTCCTCCATGGGCTACTGCGGCTCTGAGAGCATCCCGATGTTCTGGGAGAAAGCAGAATTTGTTGAGATCACTTCGGCAGGGCTCAAAGAAAGCCATGTACATGATGTGACAATCACGAAGGAGAGTCCGAATTATCATGGGTGATTCCAAAGGGTCTATCAATGCTAAGGTAAACAATCATGAAGGCTTAAATTGATTGATAAACTTTTAGATAAACTCATTTTGAAGCTTACAGGTATAGATTGTAACAAAAGAAATCCAGTGGAGTACGACAAACTACTTCGTTCTCCCGGACAGAGTCTTGATGAAGCAATGGATGGTATCCGGAATAAAATTCTAGATAAACTATTTTTTATATTGGCGATTATGATAGTATTTGTCATCTTGTCAATTACTCTACAATTTCCATCCTATTATCAAATAATATTTATGCTCATTTTCCTTGGGTACGTTATCTTTTTACTTCAAAAATATTATCCTGTACTAAGAGACTATAGGCTAGGAAGAGATGGCGAACGAAGTGTGGCACAATATCTATCGGCTGTAGCAAGACAACTTTCCAAAGAAGATGCCAATATGCATATTTACCATGATCTAGTCAATGAAAAAAAGAAATTCAATATAGATCATGTTGTCGTCTCCAAAAAAGGTATTTTTATAGTTGAGACAAAAACCTATAGAAAAGACAAAGAGCAAGCTATTAGGAATACTATTTTCTCTAATGGGAAAGAGCTTATTAAAAATGGTCAAAAATTAACTAACAATATACCTCTACAAATCAAAGGACAAGCACAATGGCTGCAAAGTGAACTTCATCAAATTACAGGAAAAAAATATCAAATTATTAAAATCATCGCATTTGTCGGCTGGTATGTAGAAGGTGAAAAGATTGATGATATTTATATTACTACAGCTAAAACGCTCAAAAATATAATAGAAAACCAATACAGCAAAATACTTTACGATGATGAAGAGTTAAAGCGTATAACCAGTTGCATACACAAATTGGCGACAGTTGGTGCCAAAAATCATACAGATATATGTGAATAAAGTATCTGAACATTTGCCGGGTTGCCTCTATTGACGGCGGGAACACGCAGGGGAGTTTTTGCTTTACTCTATTTAGCTTTTCGTATACACTTCCATCGAGGATGATAAGAGCGAGAGAATAAGCACTGACTAGCTATAATGTACCAATCATATATGATAAGGAATACGAATGCACGAACAAACCATAGCGATCCATGCAGGATATGAGAAGGATGCACAAGGTACGATGGCAGTACCCATCTATCAGAGTACGGCGTATGAGTTCCGAGATACCGAACATGCGGCAAACCTCTTTGCGCTCAAAGAGCTGGGCAATATCTATACGCGGTTGATGAATCCGACGACCGATGTCTTTGAAAAGCGCTTTGCGGCACTTGAGGGCGGTGTAGCTGCGATCGGAACGGCATCGGGTATGGCAGCGATCTTTTATGCCATCAGTAATGTCGCTGAAGCGGGAGACAATATCGTCGTAGCCAAGCAGGTCTATGGCGGTACGACGACGCTGACAGGGCATACTATCAAACGCTTTGGGATAGAGACGCGCTATTTTGATGTGCGTAAGCCATCCGAGATAGAGGCGCTGATCGATGACAAGACCAAGATCATCATCTTTGAGAGTATCACCAACCCCAGCATCGATGTCGCCGATATTGAAGCGATCGTCAAGATCGCCGAAGCGCACGGTGTCCTCACCTGTGTGGATAATACTGTCGCAACACCGGTACTCTGCAAGCCTCTCTCACACGGGGTAGACCTGGCGGTGCATTCGACCAGTAAATATACTACCGGTCAGGGGCTTGCACTTGGCGGGATCATCGTAGAGCGTGAGAACTTGGTAGAGAAAATTAAGGGCAATGACCGCTACTACCATTTCAACGAGCCCGATCCGAGCTATCACGGCTTGGTCTACAGCGATCTGCCATTGCCGCTTTTTACTCTGCGTGTGCGCTTGGCGCTGCTGCGTGATCTTGGCGGTGCGCCGAGTCCTTTCAACTCATGGCTGCATATACAGGGACTTGAAACCCTGCCGCTGCGTATGAAGCAGCACTCTGATTCTGCACTGGCGATTGCTGAGTTCCTTGAAGCACATCCAAAGGTAAAGAGGGTCAATTATCCAGGACTCAAGAGCTCACCACAGCACGCTCTTGTAGAGAAATATTTCAAAGATGCAATGGCAAGCGGACTGCTTTCGTTTGAAGTAGAGAGCAAAGAGATGGCACAGAAGATCGCCGATGCGACCGAGATCTTCTCAGTGGTTGTCAATATCGGAGACAGCAAATCGATCATCACCCATCCCGCCAGCACGACGCACCAGCAGCTCTCAGCTCAGGAGCTCATCGATGCCGGTGTCCCCGGCGGGCTGATCAGACTTAGTGTCGGTCTGGAGGATACGCAGGATCTTATCGATGATCTGAAAAAAGCTTTGGATAATGCATAAATAGATAGAATACAGCAATAATAATTTGGATATCAAAGCAGTCTATGAAAATCGAAACTAAAACCGCACATTTTAGCTCACCGTTGTATCTGGAGAGTGGGCGTATCATCGAGCCGTATGAGATCGCCTATGAGACCTATGGTGAACTCAACGATGACAAGAGCAATGTCGTGCTGGTCTGTCATGCGCTCAGCGGTTCGCATCATGCTGCGGGTACCTACGAAGGAGATCGCAAGCCGGGCTGGTGGGATGGGCTCATCGGTGACGGCAAAGCGATCGATACACGCAAATACTTTGTGATCTGTACCAATGTGATAGGCTCTTGTTTTGGCAGTACAGGACCTATGAGTGAGAGCTACCCCTCGCTGGAGCCTTACCGTCTGAAATTCCCTGTTGTGACCATCAAAGATATGATCAGAGCACAGATGCATCTACTCTCTGATCTTGGTATTCACCATGTACGTGCTGTGGTAGGCGGTTCGATGGGTGGGATGCAGGCACTGCAGTTTGCGGTGGACTACCCCAATTTCGCCGATGATATCATTTCGCTGGCTGCTACCTATGCGACACGGCCATGGACGATTGCATTTAACAAAGTGGCAGTTGAGGCGATACGCCGAGACCCGAGATTTAAAAACGGCAACTATGATCCAGACGATTTCAAAGAGCATGGACTCGACGGTCTGGCGATAGGGCGGATCGCGGGGCATATCTCCTACCTCTCTCCTGAGTCGATGGATGAGAAGTTCGGGCGCAACTATGTCAGTACCGATGGGCTCTTCGAGCTCTTCGGACGTTATGAGGTGGAGCGCTATATGGAGTACAATACCAACAACTTTGCCCGTATATTTGATCCGCTCAGTTATCTCTATATCGTCAAGGCGATCAATACCTTCAACCTCTCAAGAGGGTATGACTCGCTGCATGAGGCGATCAGCCGTATCAAAGCCAATGTACATCTTATAAGCTTTTCATCTGATTATCTCTTTTTCCCTTCGGAGATGGAGCATATCGCTAAGATGCTGGAGCGTAACGGACAGCCCTATACCTATCTCGAGGTCGATAGCAATTATGGGCATGATGCATTTTTGGTTGAGATAGATAAATTTGATGACCACATCAGAAAGGTTTTGGGATGAAAAACGAAACATTTGAAGAGAAACTGGCACATGTAAAAGCACTGCTTGAGAAGCTGATGGATCCTGAGATCACCCTCGAAGACTCAGTCAAGCTTTACGAAGAGGGACTGGGGAGCATCAAAGAGGCACAAAAGCTCATCGAAGAGGCAAAAGCGAAGATCACTGTGATCGAGCAGGCCAATCAGATCGTAGAGGAGTAGGGTATGTCCAAGCAACTGGTTGTGAGCGCCCTGCAGCTGCCGACACTGGGGATGAATGCGACCAGACTGGAGTTCTATCTCTCCAAAGCCAAAGAGCGTGGAGCGGATGTGATGCTGCTGGGTGAGTATGTACTCAACCACTTTTTCAAAGAGTTTGCGACGATGGCACCCAATATGGTCAGATCACAGACTCAGAAGCATCTGGAGCTTCTCAAACAGCTGGCTATCAAGTACGACATCGTTTTTGTCGCACCGATCATTGTCACCAAAAAAGACGGCTACCACAAGACGATCGTCAAGATCTCTCCCAAGAACACCCGCTACTATGAACAGCAGATACTGCTGCCCTATGCACATTGGGATGAGAAGCGTTTTTTTGCCAATCCTGTACGCCCGCTCAAAGATTCGATGACTTTCAACCTCAAAGGGTTCAAGATCATGGTGATGGCAGGTTTTGAACTCCATTTTGACCCGTTTTGGGAAGCGGTGACCCGCAAAAAGGTCGATCTGGTACTTCTGCCGACCGCCTCAACATTTGGATCGCATAACAGATGGCGTGAGATCATCAAGACAAAAGCCTTCTTGCATGGCTGTTTTATCCTCCGTGCCAATCGGCTGGGTGAGTACAGTGACGATGAGGTTAAGTGGAAATTCTACGGCGATACGATGCTGGTCTCTCCCGAAGGGGAAGTAGAGATGATGCTCGAGGACAAGGAGTCGATGCTGGTGGAGGTGATCGACAAAGCAGAGGTGACAGAGCACCGCAGGGCATGGGGCTTTGAGAGAGAACTGAAACAGAGAGAGGAATTGGCATGACACCACAAGAGTATTTCAACAGACAGATCCAGCTGTGGGGTGAGGCGACCCAGAAGTCGCTTGAGAGCAAGAAGATCGCGATCATCGGATCGGGCGGACTGGGGTGCACACTGGCGATGGCACTGGGAACTTCGGGGATCGGAGAGATCCATATGGTTGATTTTGATACTGTCAGTGCACACAATATCCACCGTCAGATCGCCTTTACACTCGATGATGAAGGGAAGAACAAAGCCAAAGCGGTTGCTGTGCTTCTGGAGAAGAAAAATCCGTTTGTCAAAGCGGTAGCGTTCGATATGGCATTTGAGGATTTCAAGGAGATGGGCAACAGCTATGATCTTATACTGGATGCAACAGACAATCTGCCCGTGCGCAGTGAGATAGACAAGTATGCCAAAGCGAGCGCAACACCGTGGATCTACGCGTCTGTAGAGGAGTACAATGGACAGGTCTGCTTCTTTGAGGATGCCAACTTTCAGGTCTTTAACATCTCCGACCACAAGCCCGGCGGGATCACCGCACCGATTGTGATGCATATCGGATCACTGCAGGCAAATCTCGCACTGCGCTATCTGGCGGGACTACCTGTACGTAAAGATATGCTCTACTATCTCTATTTCAACGACGAAGGTGAGCTTGTTACCCAGAAATTCGGAATGCCGAAAGCCGAATAGTGTTACAATAGCAAAAATCAAGGAGTCACTATGAAACTCAAATGGTTAATACTGGCAGGTACGATGCTGTGGCTGTCCGGCTGTACACAAGAGACACAGAACAGTCTGAGCCGCTCGTTGCAAAACTGGACGGGTACCAACGGTGTACTTGACGTTTATGCAGGCGACAAACTCGTACACAGGATGATCAAGATCGACAAGATCTCGACAGCCAAAGGTACAACAGACGGCAAACCAAGACCCTATCGCTACGGATACGGCTATCACGATCTCAACTTCAACTACAAGGTTGACCCGGGTGAGAAGAAAGAGTATTTCGAGTTTTCAGACTATTCGACCAGCTATTTCTTCTATGAAAAAAATTCAAAATATCCAACAAAATAACGTTAAAAAGGAGAAACAACACGATGAAATTTATTGCGACCAAAGAGGCACCTGAAGCGATCGGCCCATATTCACAGGCGATTGAGGCAAATGGATTTATCTATACATCGGGGCAGATCGCACTGATGCCTGACGGAACGATGGAGACCAGAGATGTGGAGCATCAGACCCATCAGGTGATGAAAAACCTCTTTTATGTACTTGAAGCAGCGGGTGCACATTTCAATGACGTGATCAAAACGACGATCTATCTGACAGATATGAACGACTTTGATGTGGTCAACAAAGTCTATGCACACTACTTCGGACTTCATAAACCTGCACGCAGTACGGTCGCGGTAAAGACACTGCCTAAAAATGCTTTGGTTGAGATAGAGTGTATCGCATTGGCGGGGGCGGATTATACTTTTTGATCCCTCTATAGGGGAGAAATCCGCACTTTAAAACTAAATTAAAATAGTTTTGGGTATAATCACGAACTTTTTAAAAATCACAGATAGTAAAGGGTTTGCAATGTACGCAATCATTAAAGCAAGTGGCCAACAATTCAAAGTGCAAGAGGGTGATATCATCTGTTTTGACAACATGGGTCTTGAGCCAAAATCAGCAGTAGAGTTCAAAGAAGTTCTGGCTGTGGACAACGGTGAATTAACAGTAGGTACTCCTTTTGTAGAGGGTGCAGTTGTTAAAGGTGAGGTGATCAATGAAGGCAGAGACAAGAAAGTGATCATCTACAAGAAGAGAAGAAGAAAAGATTCCAAGCTCAAAAGAGGTTTCAGAAGAGACTTCACAAGAGTAAGAATTACAAAAATTGCATAAGTGTTTCTCGCCAAAGGCGTAGCTTTAGTGAGATGAATTAAAAGATTGGCTTTGCCAATTTTTAAGAAGAAAATAAATAGATAGGAGCAAGATATGGCACACAAGAAAGGTCAAGGATCCACTCAGAACAACCGTGACTCAGCTGGACGCCGCTTAGGTGTAAAAAAATATGGCGGTGAAAAAGTCATCCCAGGAAACATCATCATCAGACAAAGAGGAACAAAAGTACACCCGGGTACAGGTGTAGGTATGGGTAAAGACCATACAATCTTCGCACTTGTTGAAGGTGTCGTTAAATTTGAAAATAAAAGCAGAAGCCAAAAGAAAGTTTCTGTAGTACCTGCATAACAGAATCTATCTGTATCGATCCGGAATCTCTTCTGGATCAAAATCACACAAACCTACACTTTTTGCCAAAACAATTATAATATTAGATTGTCATCCTCGTCAATCTTCAATAATCCTCGGCATCTGTTTCGTCCGAGAAACCATCCCTTATAGTAGTCATTGCTGTTGTTAAAGAGCCAGTGGGATTTATGGTAATCACCTCGTGCTGTTTCGCAGCCGTCACGGATCCCTTTTTTGTAATGCCGTGTGAGATGGGCACCGAAATAGATGTCGCGATAATAGTAGCCGCCCTGGCTTTCTGGTACGCTCTTCGGTGCACAGCCGCTTAGAAAAAGCAGTGATGTCAAAACAGATATAGAATAGACTTTTTTAAGATCTTGCATGGTGTGCTTCTCTTCCCTTAGTATATGCGAAATTATAACAAGTTATTTTCGAATTTGGATATAATTCCATAATTCATTTATCATCTCTGGTTCCGTGATGGAATCTTGGGATGATCTTTTTGAGATATAAAGGTAAAAAATATGTTTGTAGATAGTGTAGAACTGACGATCAGTTCAGGTAAGGGCGGTGCAGGTGCTGTATCGTTTTGGACGGAGAAATTTGTCATCAAAGGCGGACCAGACGGTGGAGACGGCGGTCGTGGAGGATCGGTCTTTTTCAAGGTGGACAACAATACCGATACGCTCTCAGCACTGCGGGGACGCAGGGTGATCAAGGCGGAGAACGGACGTCCGGGAGAAGGACGAAAAAAGTATGGACGTAAAGGGCAGGATACCATCATCACTGTACCTCCGGGTACACAGGTGATCGATATGGAGACAGGAGAACTGCTGCTGGATCTGGTCAAAGAGGGAGAGGTGGTCAAGTTCCTCGAGGGAGGCAAAGGGGGACTGGGAAATATGCACTTCAAAAATGCGAGCAACCAGAGACCGACCTATGCACAGCCAGGGCTTCCCGGTATCACCAAGCAGGTACGGCTTGAGATGAAGCTGATCGCAGATGTAGGACTGGTAGGCTACCCCAATGTCGGCAAATCGACACTGATCTCCACACTCTCAAACGCCAGACCGCAGGTGGCAAACTATGAGTTTACGACATTGACACCAAAGCTGGGTGTAGTGAGTGTGGGAGATTATGATTCGTTCATGATGGCAGATATACCCGGTATCATCGAAGGTGCGAGCGACGGTCGGGGACTCGGACTGGAGTTCCTGCGGCATATCGAACGTACCAAAACACTGCTTTTGATGATCGATGCTTCCAATTACAGAGAGATGAAGTATCAGTATGAGACCCTGCTTGTCGAACTGCAGCGCTACTCCAAGACACTTGCGACACGCAAGCATGCAGTCGCTGTGACCAAGATCGATGCATTGAGTCAGGATGAGGTCAACACTTTGACG
>WFYB01000205.1 GCA_015490315.1 Sulfurovum sp.
AAGATCCCGGACAGATAGGGATGGAGCAGGCGCAAAAGATCGGTGATGATATCAATCCTGAGGGGATTTTGGTCAATGCAAGAGGCTATATCAAACTGCCGCTTATTGGCAAAATAAAGGTATCCGGTCTGACACAGACACAGGCTGCCGATAAGATCGAAAAGGCTTATCGACAGTACTTGACAGAGCCTTCTGTCTATGTCGAGATCATGAACAAACGTATCATTGTACTTGGAGAAGTACACAAGCAGGGGGTGGTTAAGCTAGACAAAGAAAAGATGACCCTTTTTGAGGCACTCGGATTTGCCGGAGGGTTGACCGATGATGCTGTACGAAATAGTGTCATCATCATGTCACATACACCACATATAGGACTTGCCATACGCAAAGTCGACTTGACCAATTTTGACAAGATGAACTATGCTAGCCTTATGCTGCGCCCCAACGACATTGTCTATGTCAAACCGAATAAATGGAAAGAGTTTAAGGTCAATGCCGGCAATTATACATCCCCGTTTGCGACTATCTCCAAGATCGCTTCACCATTTGTCACACTCAAATATCTTACCAACTAGGCAAAGAGATGACGCTTCGATCCCCGCTCAAGATCTTTTTTGCTGTTGAACGCGCACTCTTTTTGCGCGAGATGGATATGAAGATCAGTGTAGGACGATCCGGGCTCTTTTGGTCGTTTGCTGAGCCCTTTATGCAAGTTTTTATATTTATCGCTATTCGGGTTGCCATACTCTCACATACTGGTAATAGTGGAGTTGGCAGTGGGTACGATCCTGCTATCTTTATGGCATCAGGGTTTATTGCCTTTAACCTGTTTAAAAATATTCTCTCCTCCTCTACAGGAGCATTTACCGCCAACAAAGGACTTTTTGCCTACAAACAGGTTAAGCCTGTCGATACACTCCTGGCACGTGTACTTGTCAACCTCTTTCTGACTTCGGTTGTTGTTATTCTCTTCCTTATCGTAGGTTTTTTATTGGGCTATACCGATCCTCTACCCAAAAACCCTCTAATGGTTTTTTTAGGACTTTTTTGGCTGGTTATCTTTTCTATTGGAATGGGGCTGCTTGCTGCGGTAGGCAACACCTTCTTTATCAGTGTAGGAAAATTTCTTGGCATAATCTCCTTTGCACTGCTTATCTTCTCTGCCGTCTTTTTCCCTATTGTATCACTGCCTCCTCTGGCACAGGATCTGCTCCTCTACAACCCTCTGGTACACTTCATGGAGATGATACACGGCTATTATCTTCATGGCCTGGATGACCGGTTTGTTGACTATACCTATATGCTCTACTGGACGATCATCCCACTCTTTCTTGGACTTTGGTTTTACCAAAAACTTGAAAAAAGGATTATTTCGGAATGATCACGCTGCAGAATGTTACCAAATATTTCACCACCAATAACGGCAGACGCTACATCCTCAAAGATGTCAGCCTGATCCTGCCTGACGGCAATGTGGGAATCCTCGGGCGCAACGGTGCTGGAAAATCAACTCTTATGCGCATGCTCGGACGTATAGAGTTCCCCAACCACGGTACCATTACATCCCCCGACACCTTCTCCTGGCCGCTCGGTCTTGGAGGTGGCTTTGTCGGTAATATGACAGGACGTATGAATGTCAAATTTGTCTGCAACCTCTATGGTCAAAGTAAAGAGGAGACCCGAAGGATAGTCTCCTTTGTACAAGAGTTCAGTGAACTTGGAGACTACTTTGATATGCCGATCAACACCTACTCTTCAGGAATGAAAGGGCGGCTAGGATTTGGGTTGAGTCTGGCATTTGATTTTGACTATATGATCATCGATGAAACACTCTCTGTCGGAGATGCACGGTTCAAAAAAAAAGCAAAAGACACCCTTATGAAAAAGATAGAAAACTGCCATGTTCTTCTTGTTAGCCATGACATGAATACACTCAAAGAAATGTGTGATATTGGACTTTTGGTGCATGAGGGCGAACTACACTACTATGATACCATTGATGATGCCATCGCCAAATACAACGAAATCAACAAACAAGGAAAATCACTTGAAACTCTTTATACGACTGATGTTTATCATACTTTTTATCTCTTTCTCTATTTATATCATCTTAGTCGAAAGTGAACGCTATGAATCCAGCAGTATCACTCTCCTTAAAGATTTAGAAAAAAAACAGAAAATATCCTTAAGTGAAATGCTTTTGGGGCAAGGCTCCAGTACACTGCAAGACTCTAAAGTACTGGAACTCTATATCCGATCTCATGAGATGTATGACTATCTAGACCATCTCTATCATCTCAGCGATTACTATACATCCGATGCCCTTGACTTTGCCCAGAGACTCTACCCAGATGCCATAGCGCCACTATGGAAAAAGAGCAAAGCCAACCTTTTGAAAAAATACAATGAAGACCTGATCGCTATCTATGATGATCCATCCGGTACCCTACAGCTCTCTTTTATTTACACAGACCCTAAAAAGGCACAGCAGATACTACAAAGTATCATTGAAAAGGCTGAAGAGACCATCAACTCCTTTGCTAGAGAAAATGCCAAAATAGCATTAGCATTTATAGAAAAGCAGCGCAAAGAAAAACGCAAACTTTTCATAGAGGCAATCAAAAAACTCATTGACTACCAAAACAGACATCATACCATTGATCCAAATGTCGATGTCGAGCGCAAGATCACTATCCTTGGAGAGCTGGAGACTGAGCTGGTTAAAAATGAGGTAGAGTATGCTACCAAACTCAAGACCTTCAACCCCAACAGCCGCGAGGTCAAG
>WFYB01000206.1 GCA_015490315.1 Sulfurovum sp.
CTTTTGGTACACCGCCTCCATTTGATTTAGCAGCAGAAGATTGAATTCTTGCAGCTGCCGATTTAGTCATTTTGCTTGATTTAGCCATTTTGACTCCTTTATATTTATTCCTAAACCTAATGTTTAGGTTGATAAAAGTATAAAATAAGAGAAAGGGACATTTAGAGACAATATGAACACTGAATTAAAAGAAAAACAAAAACTTTTAAAAGATTGGTTAAAAAAGCTTGGACTCTCACAACCTGTTTTTGCTGAAAGAGTTTTTTATTATATAAATGACTCTGATAATGAAAAGGAAATAAAGCAATTTATTGAGAGATTTAAAAAGGCTATTCTTAGAGATTCAACAGATATAAAATTAATTGAAAGTTATCTTGATATACTTTTTGAACAAAATGAATTTTTAAAGCTTGGTTTAGTTAAGCCTCAATTTCATTATGAAAATGATTTTGACGATAAATTTAATAAAAAGATGAAAGAAATATCACAAACTATTTCGGAACAACTAAAAGAAGCTGACTGATATGTATAACCAAACAAAAATCACCCACCCCATTAACACTTTTCCCCTATAATACACAAAAAATCAAAGGAGAAACTATGAAACATCTATCACTCATCACATCTATACTCGTAGCAAGCACAGCGCTGATGGCGCAGCCGGCAGAACCAACCGAAATAAAAAAAGAGGGGATCGGCTATATCAAAATGCTTGGCAAAGCACTCAAAAGTGAACTCAAACAGCACCTCCAAGCTGACAAAACAGGTCTTGAGGCGATCAACTTCTGTTCGACCAAAGCGCAGGCGATCACTGCAGAGGTCAACAAGCAGCTGCCGTCTTATGCCAAGGTCAGACGTACCGCACTCAAGGTCAGAAACCTCGCCAACTCACCAGATGAGACCGATGTCAAGGTAATGAAAGCCTACGAAGCGAAGATCGAGCAGGGCACTTTCGATCCCAAAGATATCGAAGTGGTCAAAGCAGGGGAGACCTATCGTGTCTACAAACCGCTGCTTGCCCAGAAAGTCTGCCTCAAGTGCCACGGTACCCAGATCGATCCAAAGATCCAAGCCACGATCAAAAAGTACTACCCAAAAGACCAGGCAACAGGCTTCAAAGAGGGCGATCTCCGCGGTGTGATCGTAGCAGAGATCAAGAAGTAAACCCTCTTACTTCTTTGCCGTTATCAAAAAGACTGTGAAGTCTCTGTGCGGTTTTTTGATCGTCGAAGCGGTATCAAAGTGCACATCCCTAAAGCCGACTTCTTCTGCGATAGCCTGCAGTGCTTCGCGGTCAAAACCGTGATGAAAGACACCGGTATTGTCAGAGTGAAAGCTGCCATCCTCACTGTCAAGATCAGCGATCGCTATAAACCCGCCATCTTTGAGCATCTCATAAAACTTCCTAAAGAGTGATAGCGTATCCTCGAGGTGATGGATCGTCATCGAGGAGATGATCCCGTCAAACCTACGATCAAGGGTCTCACTGCTCAAATCTTTTTGCACGATCTCGGTCTCGCAGGCAAACGCGTCACACTTGGTCTCAAACTCCTTGAGCATAGAAGGGGAGTTGTCTACTGCAATGATCTTGCCGACAAAGGGTGCAATGAAATAACTGAGCAGTCCGGTACCCGCACCGAAGTCCATCAGCTCCATCTTTTTATCCAAATCTATATTTTTTACTATTAAGTCAGCGATACTTTTGGCATTTTGAACACGTTTGGAACTCATATCCCATGATTTTGATTTGTTTGCGAAGAGATCTTCTTGTTTTTCTTGCATTTATATTCCTTAATATAAAGTTGATACCTATTCTGATATTATTTAGTATGTGTCCTAAAATAGGCTTGTCTTCTTTTCTATCTTAACACTGTCCCAGAAAAACTCGACATGTTTTTCGAACAATGATACCACAGAAGAGGTTGATTTTTTGTCCATTTTGAGCAAACTCACCTGCATCTGGTAGAAAAAGAGCGGTGAAAAGAACTCATTTGCCAGCAGCAGGGGGTCTGAGGACTTGATCGTCTCCTCTTGCATCATCATAAAGAGGTAGGAGGAGAGCTTCTTGACATTCTCCTGATAGAAATACTCATTATAGATCTCTCGAACACGTTCATTGCGGAAGATCTCCTGCATCAAGAGCTTGAAAAGCGCCTCATTCTGCCCATCAAAGCTCAAAAGCTTGAATTTGGTAGCGATACCTGCCAGTAAGGCTTTGCCGCTTTTGGCAGCCTCCTGGGGCTCCTTGTCGTCAAAGAGGTGTACGATCGCAGAGGAGGTCAAGTCACTGATAAGGGTCTCAAGTATCTCATCTTTGTTCTTGAAGTGGTTATAAAGCGCACTTTGTTTCATCCCCATAGCCCCTGCGATATCTCTTACCGTTGTTGCTTTGTATCCCTTGGATGAGAAGAGTTTAAGGGCAGTTTTGAGTATTTTCTCTTTGGTTTTGCTTCCCTTGGTAGGGGCGCTGTTTACGCTCTGCTCGGGCATTTCGGCTCCTTTAAGCTATTAATAATGAACAAATGTTCATTTTATATTTTGTCTCTTTATAAAATTATGAACAAGTGTTCTTTTTATAATTCTACCCATTCCAAACTTATGAACAGTTGTTCTTTTTTATAGATTATAAAAAACTACTATATGAACAGATGTTCACCAAAAGGGCTGCAAGTCCCACATGTGCGATACTTGCGGCGTTTCAGGTGTTTAGTTCTTATGCAGAAAGTGGAATAGAATTAAAATATATATTTAGTAATATCAATAATTTGCGTATATTTACTATGATATGTACTTTCATTACACTATTTCCTAATGTTTATAAATATATTAATGACTGCTTTTACTTGTGTTAATAGGCAAGCGCTTCAGTTTCCAAAAAGTAATGTAGTGATTTGATAGCGAACTTGTTTGATCTCTATGTGGATCTGATCTGTTAAACTGAGGACAGCAATATTTTTGCTTTTGGATTCTGCAAAAGTGTATGTACAAATCACTCCGCAGGGAAGAATCTATATTTTTAATAGAATTTATATTATGTTAACCAAACTGTATCTCTCTTATCATATACAGGTATCTTCTCATGTATCTATTATGATAGTGAGACAAAAGCATATATACGAAAAGTCTATCTACTCTTTGTGAGTTGTGATCTCTTTCCCGTAGAATCCATCGGGCATCAGTGCTGTGGCGAGCATCACCTCGTTGATATCTCTGTGCGCCTGCCAGGTCTCTTTCTCTTGCTTGGATCGCTCCAGCCAAAACTCCTCCAAGGCTTCAGCCAGCGGTAGATATTTGTTGATCGCCTCGTCTATCTTGGGATCTGTGAGAAGTTTGCGGATGGTGTTGTGATAGTATCTGATACCTTCAAGTCCTATAGCAAGTCCGAGTTCTCTGAAAGCAAGACGATATTGTGCCGGATAGTGTAAACTCTCGGTGCCAAGAAGCTGCTGTGTACCGATGAGTCCATAGTAGAGCATCTCTGTCGACAATGCAGTGAGCCGATCCTCTTCGCCTGTTTTCTCTCTAAGCTCCAGAACCTGTGCCGAACCACTGAAGAGTCCGCCTATGCCCAGAGTGCATCTGTGGTTGCCATCTGCATACTGCTGAGCATCTGCCAGAGCCCTTCACGTTCCCTGTTGAGTGAATATCGATCGCCCAGTCCGGCACTCTTGATACCCTCTTCAAGCAATCCGTAGACAATATACCCGTCAAGCGCATCATGCTGTCCCATAGATGTAACAAGCGGAGCGCTCAAGTCGGTACGCATCTTCCAATAAAGCCGCCTCACCCCCTCAGGTGTCAGATAGCTGAACTTCTCATAGGCAACCGACGCAAGCTCTACTGCCCAGATCAGATAGCTCTCTTTCTTAGTCTCCTGATAGCTTCTGTAGAGTGCCAGCATCCATTTGGTCAGATAGTGGAAATACTGTCCATCCTGATCCCACTCCTTTTGCTCATCGTAGGGTGCATCGGACTCTCTCTCCGGCAGCTTCTTTCCGATACGAAGCCCACCGGCTGTAGGATGCAGGCTCCCCTCCTCTTCATCCAGTCCGGAGAGCCAACCGCTTCGGGTATCATCCACTCTGTATCTGCCCAGCACACGGTGCACTTCACCGATCAGCTTCTCTGCCAGTTCCCGATAACGGCGATCGCCCTCCAGCCGATAAAGACCCCAGTAGTTACATACGGCAAATGCATCTGTCCATAGATAACGTACCGGTACAGCGCTACTTTTCTCTATCGAGGTACGCTGCGCAAAGGTCAGCATCAGCTCTTTTGCACTTTCTATTCTATCCATAGAAGTATCATACCATTTTTTGGAAAACAAGAAAAAGGGAGGCAGCCCAAATCTCAAAATAGAAAAGTGGGGAATGCCGTTTTCAATCGAGAATCGGATCGATATCAGACAAGCGTCTGATTGAGCGTCGCAACCCCTCTGAATCGGGTGCGTGTCATCGCGTCAGGTACCGCTTGAGTAATCTTGGTATGCATCTGGATCAGTGTATCGTAGCGGTCGAGTCTAATATCCTTGCCAAAGAGTGCTTCGTTGCCCAGATAACCGAGTATCTCTTCTTTGGTCAAGCGTGTATTTTCAGTAATATTTTGTACCATAGCAGCAAGGTGTACTCCATTGGATGAGACAAAGTCCTGACTGATCCTCTCGGCCGCTTCTCTCTCAAGCCCTTTGGCTTCAAGCAGATCGGCGATGCCAGACTTGATGAGATTTTGATTTTGATCCTGTGTTGCAGTGATATCACAACCGGTACGAAGGTTGACCTCCGCTACCGCAGGATTGAGTGCCAATACCGATACAAAAAGTGTTACACGCAGGAAATTTTGTCTATTCATCTTCTGATCCTTTCGATTATGATACTCATTGAAGGTAAATAGCGGGCTTATTTGCCTGCCTGGCACTTCATCATCATTGCTTTGTGCTGCATCTTTTTCTCTCTTTTTTTCATCTGGAGATAGTTGAGCTGTTCAGGCTTGAGGATCGCCTTGGTCTCTTCAATACATTTGAGATGTGTCATTGTCGCTTCGGCTTCAAGAGAGGCGAGTTTGTTGACTTTATCCTGAAGTTCGGATGCTTTGGTACCCTCTTTTGCCGCTTTGACGATCTCCTGAGTGAGCGCTTTGATCTGCGGTTTGAGCTTTTTGATTGTTCCGATGGTCTCTTTGCGTACTTGCAGGAGCTTGTTTTTTTGCTCCGCGGTGAGTCCCAGCCTTGGGTCATCCCAGTTTTTCATCAGCATCTTGGTGTAGTGCGGCAAACCGCGCTTGATCAAAAATGGTGAATGCATACCCTTAAGGTGCATCTTTTTCTTTGAGTGCTTTGCTTGTTTCATCATCCCTGCGCCACATTTGCCTTGTCCGCATTTGGGTGCTTCTGCCTGTGCAGAGATCATGATCATCGCGAGTGCTGTGATAGAAGTCAATAGTGTTTTTTTCATTCTTTTTATCCTTTTGTTTTCTGTTGTTTATACAGTGACAATGGTACACTTCTTCTATTAACAGGATATTAATCTAAAACCCTCCGCCTGTACGGAACGTCTCGGAGTCAAACATACCGCCAGTATCGGGCAGTCCGAAATTTCCGGACGAACCTGTTGGACTGTACCAAGGAGAGTCTGCTTCTGCGAAACCGCCGCTGCCGAAATCTGATAGCCAGCCGTTATTCAGCGGACGCTGATGGCGGCTCATGCGCTCCCAAGCACCTGCATTGTTCAGCACACCGCCGAGGATCTCCCCGAGTACACTACCCATGGCTACATTGTTGTCAAATCCGGATCGGATATCGTCATAGCGGCTTGATTTGAACCTGTGTCTCAGTGCTTCAATCTCACGCAGTGCCTGCAGTTTGGCATCATAGGCTCTGCGGTTTCGTGTGATCTCCTCCTCGAGATCTGCCTCTTTGTTCTTGAGCTCACCAAGCTGTAGAGAGAGTCTGTCATCTTCTGCCGTATCTGTCCTTTGGCTCAGTGCGTAGAGATCCTCTGCACCATAGTGACGCAACCTTTGTCTGATGACCTGCATGATCTGCTCAGCATAGCTGTCTTCATCGGCTAGATAGTTTCTCTGCTCCTGCAGGGCGGTATCGAGCGCTTTCTCCTGGGCAGCGATCTTCTCATCGAGGCTGTCGACCTCCTGCTGTGCATCGGACGCGATGCGCTTGGCATCCTCAAGTCCTGCTTTGGCTGCTTCACTTCTCTCCATCTCTACAAGCTTCTGCAACTCAGCTTCATAGGCTTTTTGCTTCTGCGCCGCATGGATCTCAAGCCGCTTGGGTATCTGGGAGAGTGTCCAGTAGGTAGGACGGTAGGCTTCATAGTCACTCAGGCTCGCAACCCATCCGTCAAGCAGCCGTGTAAGTCCCCCCGCTTTGTATGCACTTGTGCCGTAGTGTCGGCTGTAGAGGTAGGAGAAGAGTGCATCCTCCTCAAAAGGACGCATCTTCTCCTTGTAGTCAGCGATGGCACTTTGGGCTTTTTGGGCAGTATGTTTGGCGATCTTTTCTGCCTCTTGGGTGCGGGAAAGCTGTGTAGTATAGGCAGGATTCTCTTTGAGTTTTTGCTGCACCTCCTCTTGTAGATGTGTCACACGCATAAGTGCCTCTTCGAGTTTGTAGTGTGCCCTGCTTCGCTCCTCTTCTGTCTCTTCGAGTCTTCTGTTCAGGTCGGCGATCTTCTCTTGAAGCCGGTCAAATGCACCCTGCCGCTGATCGAGCAGCATTTCGATCTCGGAGTACTCCGGATAGAGACTCTCTCCTTGCTCCTCGATCGCATCCAAATGGATCTTGGCGATCTCCTTTAGGATCTCCGACTGTGCACGTTTGTTCCGCTGTGTTTGTGCGAAGAGCTGCTCCTTTTGGGTATCAAGTGCAGTGATCTCGCTACGTATTTGGCGAAGTCTCTTTTCGAGTTCTCCCAGTGTTTCTATACCTCGTATCATTCTCATGACTCCTTACCACTGGGTGATTGTACTGCCGTTACTTGGCACACGGTAATTTGGTTGACGCTTTCCGCGCTCTTTGGAACCAACGATGCGATGCTGGATGATACCGTCATCAAGCTTGTCTCTTTTGACCTGCTCATAGGTCGCTTTGTCAACACGCAGCCCCCACTGACGTACCTGTTCTACAGTATCATTCTCTTCATTGTGTATGGAGACAGGGATCACATTGCCGTTCTCATCGACCGCTTCGACAATGATATAGTAGTTTTTGCCTGTAGGGTTGTGCGGCGGGATACGCCAGATACCTGAGCGTTTTTTGACTCCCTGGACGATACGTATCGTGTAGTGTGAACGCAGTTGATGCAGCAGGGATTCAAGGGCACGCTTCTTGGCTTTGGCTTTTTCTATATCGCCCTGAGCCAACGCATCCTTCGCATCGGCTATGAGCAGATTCGCCTGCTTTTGGGCACCATCATCCCGGCTGATGGTCGTGATCTGGCTATAGATCTGATGCAGGGTTTTGGGCAGTTGCTGTGCGGCACTATGCTCCGGATAGACGGCGACTGCATAGTAGCCGATACCACCTGCACCCAGAAGTCCCAGCGAAAGCAGCAGAGGTTTGAGCCATCGACCCCTGCCCACATAGAGCTCCGCGAGCCACCGCTTCAATCCGGGCTTTGCCGGATGAAACGTGAAGCGCTCCTCCTCCAGTGCCTTGACACCCTCTTCAAGTATCTCATCCGTCACCTCTATGCCCTGCTCGGCATAGATCTCTTTAAGCTTTTCGATAAAACGCTTGCGACGCTCTTCGCTGCCAAGCTCTTTTTGGACGATGCCCTCTTTGTGACGCAATGCATCGACGGCATCCATTGCCACCATCAGCTCATCGAGCGGTATTCTCTCCTCTTTCATAGATCATTAGACCTTGTGCGGCAGTGCAAGAGACTCACCGCGGTTGATGATCTTGCTCAGGCGCTGTTTGCCTTCTTCGACCGCTTCTCTTATCTCTTCGCTGTTTTTGGTAGAGAGCTTGCGCATCTCATCGACCATCTCGACCGTACGCTCCTGAAAATTCACGACCGAATCGACCAGCTTTTTGACCGCATCGGCACGGATGGTAGGACCATAGCCTGCCTTGACAGCGGCATCTTGCACCTTACCGCCGATATCTGCGAGATCCTCAAGACTTTTGGAGACCCCCTCTTTCATCGCTTCGAGTGTCTGGGTGCTCTCATGCAGCCCAAAAAGCCCCGTGAAGGAAGCACTCAATGCAGTCAAAACCGTCTCATTGGTACCAAAGAAGGTCACCGCCTGCTGATAGACACGCTTCTTGATAGAGGTAGTCTGCATGAGACGTGCCATGATCACTTCGGAAGTGTTGTAGTTGATGCTCAGGTTGTCGGAGAGGTCTTTGGCAATCTGGTAGCGCTCTTCGGCATCCTGGAGTTCTCGCAGGCGCTCGTCACGGGCGAGCTCGAGCTTCGCACGTGCACTCAGGTCGTCCCCCTCGAAGTTCTCCACCGCTTCGCTTGCCTGTGCCAGTTTGCCTTTGGCAGTGTTGAGCTGTGCTTCTGCCTCTTTGAGAATATCAAGCGAGAGGATCTCCGCCTCTTTGATCGCCCCTCTGAAGTCCTGATAGGCATTGAGGATGCGCGCCTCTCTTTCTATCTGGTCTTTGGAGTCCGCTGCCACTTCAAGATAGGTCTTTTTGATCTCCTCAAAACGGGTGGCAATATCTCCTCTGGTCACTTTCATCCAGACATTACCGATACGCTCAAAGGTATCGATCTTGCCATCCTCGACCTGTTCCACCATGCGCTTGGCATCATCACGGATGGAGTTAAAGGCATCGGTGATCTCTCTGTAGCGTTCACCGATATTCATCTGTGAGATCTCGTTTCGCACGACATCGTTGAAGGTCGAAGCCTGCGAAAGCGTACGTGCGATCGCCACTGCTTTGGCCTCATCTATATCGGCGATCTTCTCTATGAGTGCCACCACCGGTGCCTCCTGTGTCGCCTCAGGCACAAGCCCCAGATCGCGTATCTGTGTCATCGCTCTGTCGAGATAGTTTGTGATTTGGTTTTTGACCGCTTGCATGGGTTTCTCCTTTTCCTAAATATAGATAGATATATTATAGGATGGAGATGCTTAAAAGGTTGAGTTAGTTTGCATAAAGATAATTGCTCACAACAACCCTTCATCCGAAAAAGAGTAGTACCCCTCCTTCGTCAAGATCACGTGATCGAGCAGTTCGATGCCGACAAGCTTGGCGACCTCTCCCAGGCGGCGGGTGATCTGGATGTCTGCCTGACTTGGCTCGAGGGTGCCGCTGGGGTGGTTGTGGGCGATGATGATGCCCGCAGCCCGATCGGCGATGGCATCGGCGAAGACCTCTCTGGGGTGCACGAGGGACTGATTGAGCGTGCCTATGAATACGGTGCGTGTTTCGATGATGTGTGAAGCACCATCAAGGGTGATGGTCAGGAAATACTCCTGAGCACGGTCGGCAAAGGCTTTGAGTTCCTGGTAGACCTCTGCAGCATCAGTGATGCGTCGGTTTGAGCGGATGAGATAGCGCCTGCCAAGCTCGATGGCAGCGAGTATCTGAGAGGCTTTCGCCCTACCCAGACCGTGAATGCTGCAGAGGGATTCAAGCGTGATATCTTCAAGTCCTTTATCCAGCAGTGCCGTGATCTCCCTGGCAAGCTTGCGGACATCTTTGCCCTGTACTCCGCGCCCGAGCAGCAGTGCCATCAGCTCTTCATTCTTCAGTGCCTGCGTACCTTTGGCAGCAAGTTTCTCTCTGGGTTTGTCATGGTTGTGCAGTTGGTGGATCGGTTTCATAGGGGTATTGTAAAATAGAAACTATGCGGAGGCATAAAAATATGTCAAATTGAAATATTATTTAGTCAAACAGCTCCCAAAACTCACTGTGTGCCTCGGCAAACTGTGCCAATCGCAGCCGTGCCGTCTCATAGATCACTTCACTTTTACAGAGGAAGAAAAAGACCCTGGGGCTGTAGGGTTTGTGTTTGACCGCAAGGACATGGCGGTACTCCCTGCGCAGGTCATCGAGCAGTGAGGCGATCTGTCCATCATGGGAGAAACAGCGTCCCAGATGCTGATAGACGATACAGATCTCCAGATGCGGCAGGCGGTAGAAGTAGCTGATCTCATCGGCAAAGATATATTTGTGCGGATAGACCTTTTGGGCATAGTGCTCTTTGAGTGTCAGATGCTCGAAGCGCTTCTCTTGGCGGTTGCAGCGCAGTGCCATTCCGTTGTCAGGTGCTACCGCGACGATGGGGCTATGCATCGCAAAGCTGAGTGCTCCATTGAGCCAGAGGTAGCGGTCTTCGAGTGCTCGGGGTACTTCGTGGTAGTAGAACTTGGCGTTGGGCAGCAGCTTGAGCTTTTCCAGCTCAGTCACCTCTCGCTTCTGGCGCATGAGCAGATCCATCATGGAGTGTTCAAGATACTCGTCGCTGCCCATCATCCGCTCGAAGTAGTCGATATGTCTGCCGTCATTGTTGTTCTCCCCTTCGCCGGGGTGCATGAACCATATCTGTGCCAGCGCTTTGCCCTCGAGCGGACTTTTGGGGTCTGCGAAGAGGTATCTAAAAAGCTGAAACTTCCCAAAATCACCCACATCTCCTACATACCTGTCCTGCATCTATGCTCCTAAGCTACCTTCTCTTTTTTTTGGGTTTATCCATCTTTTCGAGCTTTTCGAGTATTTTCGAACCGACTTCTGCGGCAAGCTCCTCTTTGCTCTTTTGACGGCGTCGACGTCCCTGCTTGGGACTTGTGTCGGATCTGGACTCTTTGGGGGCAGGCTTCTTGGCAGAGCCGGTTGATGCCGTTGCTGCAGGCGCATCACTCTCGGGCGAGACGGGGATCTTCTCCCCGGTAAGCTTCTCGATACCTCTGAGATACTCCATCTCATCCTCACTTACCAGAGAGACAGCCTCCCCGCTCGCTCCGGCACGTCCGGTACGCCCGATGCGGTGGACATAATCCTCCGGCACATTGGGCAGCTCATAGTTGACCACATGCGGCAGCTGGTCGATATCGAGACCCCTTGCGGCGATATCGGTAGCGACCAGTACCCTGATCTCTCCTGATTTAAACTGTGCAAGGGCTTTGGTACGGGCACCCTGTGATTTGTTGCCGTGTATAGCGGCGGCACGTATCCCCGCCTCTTCGAGCTGTTTGCTCAAACGGTTGGCACCATGCTTGGTACGGGTGAAGACCAGTACCTTCTCCCAGTTGTTGCTGCTGATGAGATGCGTCAGGAGGGCACGTTTGCCCGATTTGGGGACGAAGTGTACCTGCTGGACGATACGATCCACCGTACTGTTCTCTCTGGCGACCTCGATGGTCACCGGATCATGCAGCAGTGTGGCGGCGAGTTTTTTGATTTCTTTGGAGAATGTCGCCGAAAAGAGCAGTGTCTGACGGGATTTGGGCATCGGCTTCATCAGTGCTTTGATATCGTTGATGAAACCCATATCGAGCATCCTGTCTGCCTCGTCAAGTACCAGTATCTCAAGTGCAGAGAGATCGATGCCGCCCTGTCGCATGATATCGAGCAGTCTTCCCGGGGTCGCGATCACGATATCTACCCCACGCCGCAGATCGGCAAGCTGCGGGTTGATCCCTACACCCCCGAAGATCACACGATGGGAGAATGGCAGATATTTGCCGTATGTCTTGACACTCTCGGCTACCTGCGCCGCCAGCTCTCTGGTGGGTGTGAGCACAAGGGCTCTGATCTTATATTTTTTAGTATTAGACTTGTTTTCCGAGAGTCTCTGTAGTAACGGCAGGGTAAAACCGGCGGTTTTTCCCGTACCGGTCTGTGCCGCTGCGAGCACATCTCTGCCTTGAAGTATGGCGGGAATTGCTTGCGCCTGTATAGGTGTGGGGGCTTCATAGCCCTCCTCTTTGACCGCTTTGAGCAGCGGTGCTGATAGGTTTAATTGTTCAAATGTCATGGGTTATCCTGACCTTTTTTTTAATTTCGGTCTGGGGTTTAACGTGCATGACCGATGTACACTTGGGCGCATTATAGCGTAATCTTTTGGTGCACGCATTAGAAAAGTTCGAGTACAATCGCCTTGAGTCCTGTGCGAAGTCTCTGCGGCAGATCCTTCCGGTTGCTGAAGAGAAAGAAAGGTACCGAGTTTGACAAAGAGGTCTTCAGACGCTTTCTGACAGTGGATATCTCGTCTATCTTGACGGCTTTTTCTCCGTCGTAGAGCAGAAATTTGCTCTCGATACCGATAGAGAGCGAGACTATACTGTAGGCGTAGTAGTCTTCTCCTTTGTTGTAGTGCTGCAGGAGTGCAGCGAGCTTCTCCTCTAGTGCCGTTTTTTGTGCGTCAGAGAGTGCGCCGAACTTCTCTCTAAAGCGGAAACGCTCCTCTTTGGAGAAGCCAAGCTTGGTATAGAACTCCGAGAGGTTTGCCCAATGAGAGACAAAGATATGCTTGCCAAAGAGGATATCCTCAAATGCAGCGAGGTAGTAGCGCTCTTCATAGCTGATATTCTGCTGGTATTTGATCTTGAAATACTCCGTCTTAAAGAGAGAGATCAGCCAATTCTCATCGAGCTGTGAGATGAGATCGAGCTGCTTGCTGCGGTTGCGCTGGTCAAAGACCTTCCACATCATCGCGATAGTCTGATAGAGCTTCTTCTCTTTGGGCGGCGATGCCAGGTACTTCTGTGAAAGGAAGGTGATAACCTTCTCAAGCAGTGTATCGAGCCTGCTGATGTTGTGGGTCGAGAAGACCTTTTTATAGAGGTTGAAGCGTGTCTCGAGTACATGCTCCACATCATAGAGGCTGGAGGTGAAGTAAGAGAGCCTGAACGCACCGTTGTGCCGTATCAGCACCGCTTCTCTGGCAACCCTGAGCAGGTCTGATGAAGAGGAGACATAGCCGCTGGCGAGCAGATCGCGGTTGATATAGTCGATCCTGTCCGCATCGATCGTCGAGCTGATGAACTCATGGAGTGCACTGTAGGAGAAGCCTTCTGTCTCGGCATCATCGAGGATATGTTTGACGATGAGATAGTAGAGTCTGACCAGCTCTTTGGAGCTGCTGCTCTGGGCATAGACCTCTTCGTTGAAGAGCATATCGAGATAGGCATAGCCGATACTCTCATGCAGTACCGTCTCACCCTCTTTGGTGAAGTGCTCATAAAATGCCAAAAAGCGTTTCTGCTCCTTGTTGGGGCGTGCTACCTTGCGGATCTCGTCGTAGAGCTTCTGCATCGCATACTCTGTCTGGTGCGAAAAGGGCAGATGCCCCACATCATGCAGCAGTCCGCCAAGCCGCAGTGCCTGAAGGAGGATGAGATAGGTGGTGCTCTCTTTGGGATCGAGTGCGATACTGAAGGTCATCAGTGCCTTGTCATCGATCTGGAGCGAAGAGAGCGAGATATCCAGATCGTGCCTGTCGATGAGCCGCTTGATCTCCCTGCGTGCCTGCTTGAGAAACCGTGAAGCGTTTTTGGGGGTGGTGTTGAGCAGCGCGTGTTTAAACATATAGGAAGTGACATGCATCGTCCCCATCGAGTGGATGTAGCGCTTGGTCGTGATAGAGGGAAAGGCGAAGTACGCCAATGCGTTTTGGGATACAAAGAGCAGTCTATTGACGATTTTGCTCTGGAGGAACTTCTCTTCGAGTCCAGAGTACGGGATATGTCCATAGACCGTATCGGTGATCATGCGTTGTTTGGGCAGCATATATTCTTTTCCAAGTGATTTTTCAGATATTTTAGCGTAAAGTTTCATATTCTTTTGCATGTCCTCATCGCTTAACTGGATAAAGCAGCGCCCTCCTAAGGCGCCGCTCGAGGTTCGAGTCCTCGTGGGGACACCACTTCTACTCTCTATAATCACTATTGGGTTATAATCCATACAAACTCTGTACAAAGGCACCCAAACAATGAAACTCAACCTCGAAACACTCGAACGCTGGCTCTGGGACTCTGCCGACCTGATGCGTGGTCACATCGACAGCAGTGATTTCAAGAACTACATCTTCGGTCTGCTCTTTCTCAAACGTGCGAACGACCAGTTCTTTGAAGAAGCCAATCTTGCGGTAAAAGAGGAAGGCATCAGCCTAGAGAAGGCGCTCGAAGATGAGGACTATCACCAGTTCTACATCCCCCGGGAAGCCTACTGGTCGGAACTGACCAAAAAGACGGAGAACATCGGTCAGGCGCTGGACAAAGCCTTTGCTGCCATCGAAGAGCACAACCCTACCCTTGAAGGGGTGATGACCGCCGTACACTTTGGAGACAGCGAGAAACTGCCAGACACCCTGCTCTCAAGACTGCTGCAGCACTTCAACAAATACTCCCTTGCCAATGCCGACATCGAAAACCCCGATATCCTCGGCAACGCTTACGAGTACCTTATCCGTGAGTTTGCCGATGATGCAGGCAAGAAAGGCGGCGAGTTCTATACGCCCAAGGAGGTCGTCAAACTCGCAGTTGGGCTCATCAAACCAGAAGCGGGCAACAGCGTCTATGACCCGACCTGTGGCTCTGGCGGGATGCTGATAGAATCAGCACACTACATCAAAGCGCATGGTGGTGTGATCGATGGCAAATATATCAATGTCTCACTCTACGGTCAGGAGAAGAATCTCGGTACCTGGGCGATCGCCAAGATCAACATGATCGTCCACGGCTTCATTGATGCTGATATCCGAAAGGGTGACACCCTCGCCTCACCCAAACATACAAAGAACGGCGAGTTGATGACCTTTGACAGGGTGATAGCCAATCCCCCCTTCTCCCTCAAGAAGTGGTGGGCTCCTGCCGAAGTGGACATCAAGACCGATGAGAAAGGCAAGGAGATAGCCCCCAAGTACAACGATGTAGTCACCGATGAGTATGGACGCTTCAAGTACGGCATCCCTCCCAGAGGGTATGGCGATCTGGCATTTGTGCAGCATATGATCGCCGTGCTCAGACATGATGGACGTATGGGTGTGGTACTGCCTCACGGTATCCTCTTTCGAGGCGGTACAGAGGGCAAGATACGCAAAGGCATCCTCGAAGATGACCTCATAGAAGCGGTCATCGGACTGCCGGAGAAGCTCTTTTACAATACAGGCATCCCCGCCAGTATCCTCGTCATCAACAAGCACAAGCCTGAGAGTCTCAAAGATAAAGTCGTGTTCATCGACGCTTCGGGCGAATATAAAGAGGGCAAAAACCAGAACAAACTCACCGACGAGCACATCGCCAAAGTTATCGACGCGTATGACAGTCTGGAGGATATAGAAAAGTTTATGCGTATCGTCGATATGGAGGAGATACGGGAGAACGACCACAACCTGAACATCGCCCGATACATCGACACCAGCGAACCCGAAGAGATCGTCGATATCCCGGCGGTGCTGGAGGAGATAAAAGCACTTGAAGATAAGGAAAAGGCTATCGATGAGGAGCTGAACGGGTATCTGAAGGAGCTTGGGTATGCGTGATGTAGTTGTTTTCAAAGATAATACTCTTGAGCTAAAAGTAGAGTTTGATGGTGAAACTGTCTGGCTAAATCAGGGTGAGATAGCGCAGCTTTTTGGGAAAGACAGAACCGTTATTACACGCCATATCAACAATATACTCAAAGACAAAGAGGTCGATGAAAAAAGCAATGTGCAAAAAATGCACATTGCAAATTCGGATAAACCTGTGAAGTTTTATAGTCTTGATATCGTCTTGGCAGTGGGTTATCGAACAAATTCTGCTACAGCGATCAAGTTCAGACAATGGGCAACAAAAATACTAAAACAGTATCTCATCAAGGGCTATGCCCTAAACAAAGAGCGGCTTCAGCAGC